>NZ_JAELTL010000058.1:0-32906 GCF_016428815.1 Serratia sp. ASV30
CCTGGCGGCAATAGCGCGGTGGTCCCACCTGACCCCATGCCGAACTCAGAAGTGAAACGCCGTAGCGCCGATGGTAGTGTGGGGTCTCCCCATGCGAGAGTAGGACACTGCCAGGCATCAATTAAGTAGAAAGCCTCATGCGAAAGCATGGGGCTTTTTGCTATGGGTCAAAAACAGAAAATGGCAGTGAAAGCCCCTCACCCCAGCCCTCTCCCAGAGTACCAACCGGGAACATCCTGAACATCCGAGTGGGGGAGAGGGAGCAGTCCGGCGTCGTGGATGAGTGAGTGCGGCTTCGGCAAGTCGGAACCTTTGATTAGCCATACCACTTCGGCAGTGATGAGTAATCAGAAAGATAAGAAGTTCTGAGGAATATCAGCGGGCTCGATCGGTTCCCTCTCCTGGGAGAGAGGGTTAGGGTGAGGGGACTATACCTTTGTCTGCTTCAGCCACTGAACGATAAACCCAGCGATCGTTTCAGGCTGATTGATATCTAACAAAGGCGCAATGCCTTCAATCTTTTTGTCGCTGGCCACGGCAATGACGTGCTGATCCAACATATCTGCAAGCGGTTTACCGACCTCCTCACGATAAAGAACAATTTTGCTGATCTGCTCATGCTTGAACCCTTCTACCAGGATCAAATCTACCTTGCTGCGATCGAACCGGCTGGCCAGATACTGGAGATCTAAAGGTTGCTGATCCGGTGTTTCAGTCATTAATGCCCAGCGCCGATCGCTGGCAACCAACGTTTGGTCTGCACCGGCCTTGCGCAGTTCATAGCTGTCCTTGCCTGGCGTATCTACATCCATATCATGATGAGTATGTTTGATCAGACCAACGCGCACCTGCTGCTGTTTTAATAGCGGGATCAATTGCTTCAGCAGCGTGGTTTTACCTGTACCGCTATAGGCGGCGATAGCCAGCAAGGGGGGCATTAAACCCGTCATTGTTCACTCCCCTTTTCCTGCTGCCACTGTTGGCAATCTTCCGGGGTATTCAAATTACGGAAGGCGTCTTGCTGCCCACTGAACACCACTTGTTGTGCACCAATAGCCGCCATGAACAGCATCAATTTGCGTTCCCCTCGGGCTAGATAACGGGTGAGTTCCTCTGCCAGACTGGTATGCAGTAAAGCGAAGGTAGGATGTTCACGCTCACCGTCGCTGGCATAGGCGGCCAGGGCATTGCCCTTATGCAACCAAAGCTGTTCTACCAGGTTGAGAGGGAAGTCGGGGACGTCGCAGGGGGCGCAGACAATCCATGGTGTGTGGGCATAAGTGAGGCCTGCCAATATACCGGCTAAAGGGCCAGGGTAATCTGCCGTCAGATCGCCGACGACCTCTAAGCCGCTTTGCTGATAACATTGCTGATTGCGATTGGCACTGATGATCACCTGACTCACTTGCGGTGTTAATCGGCCCAGTACGTGCTGGTACAGGGTTTTATCCCCCACTTGAACCAATCCTTTATCTTTCCCTCCCATACGGGTAGAGCGCCCACCGGCCAGAATAACGCCGGTTATATTTGCATGCATAGTCATCATCCTGCCCCTCTCCAATGCCCTGATTGTAGCGCTAAACCTGTTCAGACATCATGATTTACCTTTATTGACACGCTGGTTCTTTCACTACGTAGTCAAGCCTGCTACTTTGTGGGTTTATCACTTCACTGGATGATATTTTGATATGAAAACGCATCGCGTAAACGAACTGATTGAGCTTTTGCACCCGGCCTGGCAGCAGGATCCCGATCTCAACCTGATTCAGTTTTTGCAAAAGCTGGCGCAGGAAGCGGGTTTTCAGGGTGAGTTAGGCGATCTGAGCGATGACATCTTGATCTATCACCTGAAAATGCGCGGCAGTGCGGGCACAGAACAGATCCCTGGCTTGAAGAAAGACTACGAAGACGACTTTAAAACGGCGTTGCTGCGTGCCCGTGGCGTGATAAAAGATTAGCCTTCATGCGGTGCGGTCATCAGTGGCGATGATTAGTGCTACTCTTTCTTATTCTTGGCACGTTGTTGTCATCTGGCGAACTGAACGGTTGTTATGAACAACTCTGCATTTAATTTTGAAACCCTTTCTCCCGATCTGATTATGGATGCGTTGGAAGGGATAGGTTTGCGTGTTGATTCTGGGCTGACGGCGCTCAACAGCTATGAAAACCGCGTTTACCAGTTTATGGATGAAGATCGTCGGCGTTACGTGGTGAAATTTTATCGCCCAGAACGCTGGAGTGCAGAGCAAATCGGTGAAGAGCATAGGTTCGCGCTGGATTTGTCGCACAACGAAATCCCGGCTGTCGCACCACTGATATTACAGGGAAATACGCTGCACACCCATGCAGGCTTTTTCTTTACCGTATTTCCGAGCGTCGGTGGCCGACAGTATGAGATTGATAGTCTGGAACAGCTGGAGTGGGTCGGGCGTTTTCTTGGCCGTATCCACCAGGTGGGTAGCGAAAGCCTGTTTACCGAGCGGCCGACCATTGGCATTGAAGAGTATCTCACGGAGCCACGGCAGGTATTGGCCAACTGTGATTTAGTTCCCAAGGCCCAGCGCGAGACTTTCCTGCGGGCTACGGATACGCTGATTGACGCTATCAAACCGCACTGGCAACTGGATTGGCAACCGCTGCGTTTGCATGGCGATTGCCACCCAGGCAATATCTTGTGGCGCGATGGTCCGCTGTTCGTCGATCTTGACGATGCACGCAACGGGCCGGCAATACAGGATTTGTGGATGTTGTTACACGGTGAACGTCGCGATCGGCTGATGCAGCTGGATATCCTGCTGGAGGCCTATGGCGAATTTGCCGAATTTGATCAGCGCGAGTTGGCGTTGATCGAACCCTTGCGGGCTATGCGCATGGTGTATTACCTGGCATGGGTAGCGCGCCGTTGGCAGGATCCCGCGTTTCCAAAAAGTTTCCCGTGGATGGCGGAGTCTGATTTCTGGTTATCTCAGACTGCGGCATTTACTGAACAGGTTAAGCTGTTGCAGGAACCTCCTCTGCAGCTCATGCCAATGTATTGAAGCATTAACATAATGGAGAGTTTAGTGTTATGAAAAAAATTTGGTTGGCACTCGTTGGTATGGTGATGGCATTCAGTGCCTCCGCTGCGCAATTCAGTGACGGTACGCAATACATCACTTTGGATAAGCCGGTAACTGGCGAACCACAGGTGCTGGAGTTCTTCTCTTTCTACTGCCCGCACTGCTACCAGTTTGAAGAGACTTACCATATCTCTGATGCGGTCAAAAAAGCACTGCCTGAAGGCACCAAGATGACCAAATACCATGTGGAATTCCTGGGTCCATTGGGTAAGCAATTAACTCAAGCCTGGGCAGTTGCCATGGCTCTGGGTGTAGAAGACAAAATTACTCAGCCAATGTTTGAAGCTATTCAGAAAACTCAAACCGTGCAAACGCCTGACGATATCCGCAAGGTATTCGTCAATGCGGGCATAGCAGGTGAAGACTATGACGCGGCTTTAAACAGCTTCGTGGTGAAATCTCTGGTGGCTCAGCAAGAGAAAGCGGCAGAAGATTTGCAACTGCGTGGCGTGCCAGCGGTATTTGTTAATGGCAAATACATGGTGAAAAATGATGGCCTGGATACCAGCAGCATGGACGTTTACGTCAAGCAATTTGCTGATGTCGTTAAGTTCCTGACCGAACAAAAGTAACCCGCAGCAATAAATCAACGCCGGTTAACCCGGCGTTTTTTTTAACTTATTAACGCTTGAGCCTGTCAAGCAAACCATCTTTTTCCTGCCACAGCGTATTCAGCCAAATCTGGAATTTACGTTTAAACAGTTTGTCATTGAAGTAATCCCCGTGCAGCGACTCATCAATCGGCAGGCATTCAATCCTGACGACAACCCGTTGCAAACGGCCACACAACATATCCATAAAGGGATGCTCACGGTTATCCGGATAGCACAAGGTGACATTCAGGATCTTATCAAATTGCTGACCAAGCGCGCTAAGCGTAAAGGCGATCCCGGCAGCTTTCGGGGCGAGCAAATTGCGGTATGGGGAGTGTGTTTTAATTTTCTTGGCCTCGGTGAAACGAGATCCCTCAACGAAATTGACGATGGTGGTTGGGCGCAGGCGAAACTTGTCGCAGGAACGCCGCGTAGTTGCGATATCCTTGCCACGTTTTTCCGGATGTTTGTGCAGATAGGCCCGGGAGTAACGCTTCATAAAGGGCATATCCAGCGCCCAGCAGGCCAGGCCGACGAAGGGGATCCATGCCAATTGCTGCTTCAGGAAGTACTTATTCATAGGTATATGGTGGCGGAATAGCACACACAACACCACAATGTCCGACCAGCTTTCATGGTTGCTGATCAGCAGATACCAATTCTTTTTTTCCAGCCCGTGTAGCCCTTGAATATCCCACTGTAACCGGGGGTTAATTCGTAACAACACCGCCAGGCATTGGCACCAGCACCACATCATCAGATCAGCAAAGGCTGAAATGTATCGCCAAACGCCGGGGATGGGGATCAAAATTTTAGCGATACCGGCCAGAACAATCGGGATGGAGCACAGCATCGTTACGCCAATGGCAAGCAGCGCAGAAAAGATAAAAATAACAGGGGCTAGCAATTTTGGCATGGGTTTAGTGCTGACGGTTGAAGGAAACATCGTTAGATACGTCAGTACGTACCAACAAAAAAATATTTTAACAGAATCCAGGCCAAGAATACGCGGCTAAAAGTAAGCGATTTTAGCCAGGTTGAAATTGCCAGTTGTTTACCGTTGACGTGCAGGTTTTCAATCTTGTGCTATGGTCATTGAGGTGCCTAAATTGATTAAACGTGCGATTAAACTCCGGCCCCAGTTATATCCACAAATTTACTGAAACACGATAAATAGCAAAACCGTTAATCCCCTCTTTCAACAGTGTGATTTGTCTAGGAATTTTATTTTCCATTATAACGATATTATCTTCGTTATAATTCAGTTGCTAAACTATGCACAAAGTTATCCACAGGCAGGATCTTGCGGATCGCTTCACAGGATCTCATCTAATTTGGCCATATTGCACGCTAAGGTTCGTCACCAGCGGCTAGCTATGGCATGCTTACCCCAGTCCTTTTCACGAAAAAGAAACGTTATGGCCCAGATTGCAGAAAACCCATTAATCCTGGTGGATGGTTCCTCTTACCTTTACCGCGCCTACCACGCCTTCCCACCGCTGACAAACTCGGTCGGTGAGCCGACGGGAGCGATGTACGGTGTGCTGAACATGCTGCGCAGCCTGCTGTTGCAGTATACCCCCAGCCATGTGGCGGTGGTGTTTGATGCCAAAGGGAAGACCTTCCGTGACGAGCTGTTTGCCGAATATAAATCACATCGGCCACCGATGCCGGACGATTTGCGAGCGCAGATCGAACCGCTGCATCAGATGGTTAAAGCCATGGGGTTACCGCTGCTGGTCACACCTGGTGTAGAGGCTGATGACGTGATCGGCACCCTGGCGCTAGAGGCTGAGAAAGCGGGCCACGCCGTGTTGATCAGTACCGGCGACAAAGACATGGCTCAGTTGGTGACGCCGAATGTCACCCTGATCAATACCATGAACAACACTATCCTCGGCCCGCAGGAGGTCTGTGATAAATACGGTATTCCTCCTGAACTGATCATCGATTTCCTGGCGCTGATGGGGGATTCATCAGATAACATCCCTGGCGTACCTGGGGTCGGTGAGAAAACGGCCCAGGCGCTGCTGCAAGGGTTAGGGGGCCTGGATCAGCTCTATGCCAATCTGGATAGCATTGCCACGCTGAGCTTCCGCGGTGCCAAGACCATGGCGGCCAAGCTGGAGCAGAACAAAGAGGTGGCCTACCTCTCTTACAAACTGGCGACGATCAAAACCGATGTTGAACTGGATCTGAAATGCAGTGAGCTGGAAGTGAGCCCACCGGATGTCGATCAACTGCAGGCACTGTTTAAGCGCTACGAGTTCAAGCGCTGGATGGCCGATGTTGAAGCAGGCACCTGGTTAGAAAACAAAGGGTCAGGCCGTAAGGCCAGCTCGGCGGCCAAGCCAGCCGCAACGGCAGAACTACCAAGAGCTGCTGCAGAGCCTACCCTGTCGCAGGAAGGCTATGTCACCATTCTGGATGAGGAAACCTTCGCCGATTGGATGCAGCGCCTGAAACAGGCCGAGGTTTTCGCCTTCGATACCGAAACAGACGGCCTGGATACCCTGACGGCCAACCTGATCGGCCTATCCTTCGCCATTGAGCCAGGCGTGGCGGCTTACCTGCCGGTTGCACACGATTATCTGGATGCTCCCCCACAGCTGGATCGTAACCACGTGCTGGCCACCCTGAAGCCGCTGCTGGAAGACGAGAAGGCGTTGAAGGTGGGGCAGAACCTGAAGTTTGATAAGAGCCTGCTGGCGCGCTATGACATCGATCTACGCGGTATCGCCTACGACACCATGCTGGAGTCCTATGTACTCGACAGCGTCAGTGGCCGTCACGATATGGATAGCCTGGCGGATCGCTACCTGGGCCATAAAACCATTACCTTCGAAGAGATCGCGGGCAAAGGCAAAAAACAGCTAACCTTCAACCAGATTGCCCTTGAAGAGGCGGGCCCTTATGCGGCAGAAGATGCCGACGTTACGCTACAACTGCATTTGGCGATGTGGCCGCAGTTGAAAGAGAGTGAAGGCCTGCTGACGGTATTCAATGAGATTGAAATGCCGCTGTTACCGGTGCTTTCCCATATCGAACGCACCGGGGTGCTGATCGATCCTAACATCCTCGCGGCTCACTCCATTGAGCTGACCAAGCGCCTTGGCGAGCTTGAAGTACAGGCCCATGAACTGGCAGAGGAGCCGTTCAATCTGGCTTCTACCAAGCAGTTGCAGGCCATTTTGTATGAAAAGCAAAAGCTGCCAGTGCTGAAAAAAACCCCTGGTGGTGCTCCTTCTACCAATGAGGAAGTGCTGGCCGAGTTGGCGCTGGATTATCCGCTGCCGAAAGTGATCCTGGAATACCGTGGCCTGGCGAAGCTGAAAAGCACCTATACCGACAAACTACCGTTGATGATCAACCCGGTTAGCGGGCGGGTGCATACTTCTTATCACCAGGCCGTCACCGCCACCGGTCGCCTGTCATCCAGCGATCCAAACCTGCAAAACATCCCGGTACGTAACGATGAGGGGCGCCGTATCCGTCAGGCATTTATTGCGCCTGAGGGCTACCGTATTGTCGCGGCGGACTATTCGCAGATTGAACTGCGCATCATGGCTCATTTATCGCAGGACGAAGGCTTGCTTAAGGCGTTTGCTGAAGGTAAGGACATACACCGGGCAACGGCGGCAGAAGTCTTTGGTCTGGCGTTGGATAAGGTCACCAACGAACAGCGCCGCAGTGCCAAGGCGATTAACTTTGGCCTGATCTACGGCATGAGCGCATTTGGTTTGGCTCGCCAGCTGGGGATCCCGCGCGGCGAAGCGCAGCGCTATATGGATCTGTACTTCGAGCGCTACCCTGGCGTGCTGGAGTATATGGAACGCACCCGTCAGCAGGCTGCCGAGCAGGGCTATGTCAGCACGCTGGATGGCCGCCGGTTGTATCTGCCGGACGTTCGCTCCAGCAACGGTATGCGTCGCAAGGCAGCCGAGAGAGCGGCGATTAACGCCCCTATGCAGGGCACTGCTGCGGATATCATCAAACGTGCGATGATTGAGGTGGATGCCTGGCTGCAAGGGCCTGAGAAGCCGCTGGTGCGCATGATCATGCAGGTACACGATGAACTGGTGTTTGAAATCCAAGAGTCTGCCATCGAAGAGGCCAGCCTGCGCATTCATGAGTTAATGGAAAACAGCATGCAGTTGGCTGTTCCGCTGCGGGTGGATATCGGCGTAGGTAAAAACTGGGATGAGGCTCACTGATTACCCTGGGTGATGTGTTATGGCCAGTTTTCTCTAACTGGCGAAAACCTAAGCATTTTTGGTAACTGAGCAACATCCTTCGGTGATTGTTTCGACTAAATTGGCGTTGTTAGTGCACGGATCGTGTAAGTAAACTACAAAAAATTCTTTTGCAGCGTGAAAAAATGATGTAGAGTTACAGGCGTAGGGTACAGAGGTAAGATGTTCTATCTTTCAGACCTTTTACTTCACGTAATCGGATTTGGCTGAATATTTAGCCGCCCCAGTCAGTATTGACTGGGGCGTTTTTTATTGTAAAAACAACGTCAAACCATCGATTTTAGTTATCCCCGCCAGCTCTTCTCCCGCCGTTCCCTTGGCTGATTTATCTGCATTTATCTCCTGACAGAGCAACATCTGCCATAAGTTTTTGTGATGGTTTTTAGTCAGAATTGTAATTAGATAACGAAATGTGGCCTCGTGCGGGGTGATAATGGGCGTAAAAAAGCCGATGTCTCAGCATCGGCTCATTGGGCGCGGCATGCGGCACCCCTACGAAATACCCGCAGCGGTTATCATTCCCCGCCGATATCGTCTTCCGGCAGCACTTCCGGTGGGATTTCGTTAAACCAGGTATTCAACTTCTGGCTAAGCTTATCGACGCCGATCTTTTTCGGTGACGAGAAGGCTTCCACCTGAATGTCACCCATAAATGGTAGCACGGCCTCACGCACCATATTGAGTTGCGCCTTGCGGGCCCCAGAGGCCAGCTTATCGGCCTTGGTCAGCAGGACCAGCACTGGCGTGCCTACGTCGACGGCCCACTGGATCATCTGTTGGTCCAGGTCTTTGAGCGGATGACGGATATCCATCAGCACCACCAGACCTTTCAGGCAGTTACGCATTTGCAGGTATTCACCCAGCGCCCGCTGCCATTTCTTCTTCATCTCTTCGGGCACTTCGGCATAGCCGTAGCCTGGCAGGTCGACCAGGCGAATGCCTTCTTCGACCTCGAACAGGTTAATCAACTGGGTACGCCCCGGCGTTTTACTGGTACGTGCCAGGCCTTTCTGATTGGTCAGGGTATTCAGTGCGCTGGACTTACCGGCGTTGGAGCGGCCGGCGAACGCAACTTCAATACCTTCATCCCCCGGCAGGTGGCGAATATCGGGCGCACTGGTGACGAAATGGGTCACATGGTAATTGTAGTTCTTGCTGGTCAAAATTTTTCGTCTCCGTGAGGATGGCTATCTGGTGGGCGATTATAACTGCATCAGCGCTAAAAGGGTGTGTTTCTCGGTTTTTAAGCGTTTTAACCACAGAGTCCTTGTGGCAAAAGGTCGCCTGCCGTGTGAGACATTGACCATTCGAATTGGGGGTAATGTCGCTTTATTCGAAAGCGGTAAATATTTTATTTGTTATAAAACAGTACGTTGTAATTTCGATAAGTAAAAGATTGCCGTAATCCGCCTGTAGGTATCTTGAGCACACCCCATAAAAGCGTAAAGTAGGTTGCAAGGCAGGAGGCCAAGGAAACAGGAACATCCAGGAAGGGTGAAAAATCTCAGGGAATGCACAGGCAGTGTAATGAGTACCAGGATGATGGCAGATGGAATTGAAACTATTGGTGCCGGAGCGCACGAATAGTACACGGATGACGAAGTGACTGCAATTGGGACGCACGCGGGAAGCGCACTCAGGAAGAGTGGAAGCGAACGGATCGCAGCACGGATGATTTTTTCTTTCAGGATGAAAGACGTAGTAGCAGGGAGCGCGGTTATCGCAGATGGAAAGACCGGGATGTTGAGTGTGCGCATGGAGCGCGGAGCAGGAATATCCTTCGAGTGAAGGTGCGAAATAGGCGGCAGGTTTTAACCTGCCGCCTTTTTTCTTTGTCTGCTTTCTGCTAGATTCCGCCGCAACCGTATAGCAATTCTATACTGGATCTACATACCTAAGAGTAAAAGCCATGAACCAGCCATCAAAAGCACCTCGCGGCCCACGCAGCAGCGCGGCGACGTCAAAAAGTAAAAAGAAAAGTCGTGTGGAGCTCGATCAGGAAGCGCGCGAGCGCAAGCGTCTGAAAAAGCGCCGTGGCCTGGCTTCCGGTTCGCGTACCCAGGTTGAGTCTGCCAACCAGAAAAATAAAACTGGCGCGCAACCCAAAGATCCTCGTCTCGGCAGTAAAGTGCCGGTTGCGCTGGTGGTTGACGCTAAAGTGAAGGCGACCAAGCCGCAGCCAAAACCGAAGGCAGAAAAACCGCGCCTCACGCCAGAAGAAGAACTGACCAAGCTGGAAAACGATGAACGTCTGGATGCCTTGCTGGATCGCCTGGATGAAGGCGCCACGCTGAGTGCGGAAGATCAGGCTTACGTCGATCAAACCCTGGATCGTATTGATGCGCTGATGGAACAGCTGGGCATCGAACTGGGTGATGAAGACGACGAAGAGCAGGAAGAGAAGCAGGAAGATATTCTGAAACTGCTGAAAGGCGGTAACCCGAAAGACGTATTTTAAGCGGTTATGTGGCTGATCCCGGCAATAGCCCTACTGTTGACGTGTTATCTACTGTGGTTATTCGGTAAACTGTGGCGGCTGTCGAAGCGCAAAACGCGTTTTCGCAGCGCTTCCGCGGCCAGACAGCGTAGACAACTGCCCATTTCCCGGCCCGGTAGGAAAAAATATCGGAAGGAGTGAGCAAGCATGTCAGAACAGACCATTGTCTGGGATTTGGCCCTGATCCAAAAATATAACTATTCAGGCCCGCGTTATACTTCATACCCCACGGCGCTGGAGTTTAACCAGGGCTACGACGAAGCTGCGTTCCAACGCGCGGCTACGCGCTACCCTGAGCGCCCGCTGTCGTTATATGTCCATATTCCCTTCTGCCATAAGCTTTGCTATTTCTGCGGCTGCAATAAGTTGGTCACACGCCAGACTCACAAGGCCGATGAATACCTGGCCGTGCTGGAGCGGGAAATCATCGCCCGTGCTCCCCTGTTTGCCGGCCGCAAGGTCAGCCAACTGCATTGGGGCGGCGGTACGCCAACCTATCTGGATAAGCAGCAAATCAGCCGCCTGGTCGCCATACTACGCCAGCACTTTGATTTCCAGCCAGAAATGGAGATGTCGATTGAAGTTGACCCGCGGGAAATCGAGCTGGACGTGCTGGATCACCTGCGTGCAGAAGGCTTTAACCGCCTCAGCATGGGGGTGCAGGACTTCAATAAAGAAGTGCAGCGTCTGGTTAACCGCGAGCAGGATGAAGAGTTCATTTTTGCCCTGATCGCCCGGGCTAAAGCGCTAGGCTTCAACTCGACCAATATCGATCTGATTTACGGCCTGCCGAAGCAGACGCCAGAGAGTTTTGCCTTCACCCTGCAACGGGTAGCGGAGCTGAATCCGGATCGCCTGAGCGTATTTAACTACGCCCATATGCCGAACCTGTTTGCTGCCCAACGTAAAATCAAGGACGCCGACCTACCGAGCGCCCAGCAGAAACTCGATATCCTGCAGCAAACCATCGCTTCGCTGACGGAGTCGGGCTATCAGTTTATCGGTATGGACCATTTTGCCCGGCCGAACGATGAACTGGCCATTGCTCAGCGCGAAGGCAAGCTGCACCGCAATTTCCAGGGTTACACCACCCAAGGTGACAGCGATCTGCTGGGCCTGGGGGTTTCCGCCATCAGCATGCTGGGTGACAGCTACGCGCAGAACCAGAAAGAGCTGAAGGTGTATTATGCTAACGTGGAAGAGCAGGGGAATGCCCTGTGGCGTGGCCTGGCGATGACGGAAGATGACTGCCTGCGCCGTGACGTGATCAAGACGCTGATCTGTAATTTCCAGCTGGCTTATCAACCGATTGAGCAGCAATATGGCATTGCTTTTGCGGATTACTTTGCCGCCGATCTGGAATTGTTGGCACCTTTCGAACGTGACGGGCTGGTGGAGCGCGATGAGCACGGCATTCGCGTCACGCCTCGTGGGCGCTTGCTGATCCGTAATATCTGCATGTGCTTCGATATATACCTGCGCAAACAGGCCCGCGCCCAACAGTTCTCCCGGGTTATCTGACGCACAGAACCACGGCCGTGATGAGCGACTGTGGTTTTAACTAAAGAAGTTAATCAGTGCGGCGCACAACACAGTGGCAACGGCCGCCTGTGGTGAATGGCTGACGGCAGAACTGACGTCTGCGCCTTGGGTAAGAAAGACGATGAGTGTATCCAGCATCAAAAGCCTCCTGAGTTTGCGTTTCGATCATACTGCTGTCGCATACCCTGTAAAAGCCTTCGAGTGCTGGTTTTTTGTGCGCCAGATTGTATTTTTAATCATCTAGCGCCCTCTCTCTTACTCCATCCCTAATTCTTTCAGCTTACGCGTTAAGGTATTCCGGCCCCATCCCAGCAGGCGGGCAGCTTCCTGCTTGTGCCCCTGTGTATGCCGTAGCGCGGTGGTGAGCAAAGTGCGCTCCATTTCCGGCTGAGCTTCGGACAACAGGTTTTGATGACCGGAACGTAACGCGCGGTCGGCCCACTGTGCCAACAGCGTGGCCCAACTGTCCGGCAGGCCGTGGCTGCTGGCTTGCGGCGCGGCGGTTTCAAACAGTTCCGAGGGCAGATCCTGGATCAGTACTTCTTGCCCGGCGGCCATCACGGTCAGCCAACGGCAGGTATTTTCCAACTGGCGTACGTTGCCTGGCCACGGCAAACGGGTGAGGGCGGTTTCAGTTTCCGGATGCAGGTTCTTCGCCTCTACACCCAACTCTTTCGCGGCCACCTGTAGGAAATAGCGCGCCAGGCGCGGAATATCCTCACGGCGTTCACGCAGAGGCGGCAGATGTACGCGGATCACGTTCAGGCGGTGGAACAGATCCTCACGGAATTTGCCTTCCTGAACGCGCAACTCCAGGTTCTGGTGGGTGGCGGCAATGATACGCACATCAACCTTTACCGGCGCATAGCCACCCACGCGATAGAACTGGCCGTCCGCCAACACGCGCAGCAAGCGGGTTTGCACATCCAGCGGCATATCCCCGATTTCATCCAGGAACAGCGTGCCACCGTCGGCCTGTTCAAAACGGCCCTGACGGATCTGATTGGCGCCGGTAAACGCCCCTTTCTCATGGCCGAACAGTTCAGATTCAATCAGGTCTTTGGGGATCGCGGCCATGTTCAGGGCGATAAACGGCGATTTGACGCGTGGGCTGTGGCGATGCAGCGCATGGGCAACCAGCTCTTTCCCGGTTCCCGACTCCCCGTTGATCAGCACGCTGATGGAGGAACGCGACAGGCGGCCAATAATGCGGAACACATCCTGCATTGCTGGGGCTTCACCAATAATATCGGCGACGGGATCGTTAGCAGGCTGGCTGCGAGCGGGTTGCTGTTGCTCTTGATAGTGGCTGATGGCACGCTCTACCAGCGCGACGGCTTCATCAATATCAAAGGGTTTTGGCAGGTAATCGAATGCCCCTTGTTGATAGGCGCTAACCGCCGCGTCCAGATCCGAATGCGCCGTCATTATGATGACCGGGAGCATCGGGTGACGCTGTTTGATCTGCTTGAGCAGTGCCAGGCCATCCATACCCGGCATGCGGATATCTGATAGCAGCACGTCGGGAGTTTGTGTAGCCAATGCTTCCAACACGGCATTGCCGCTGTCGAAGGTGACGCTGTTCACCCCGGCTCCGGTGAGCGCACGTTCGAGCACCCAGCGGATGGAGCTATCGTCATCGACGATCCAGACTATCCCTCGTTGCATAGCACAAACCTCACTGGCGAATAGGCAGGAAAACCGAGAATTCGGTGTGACCTGGCCAACTGTTAAATTCAATTTTTCCGCAATGCTGATCGATTAGATTACGGGCGATGGATAACCCCAGGCCGGTACCGCCTTCGCGGCCGCTGACCATCGGGTAGAACAGAGTGTCTTGCAACTGGGCCGGTACGCCCGGGCCGTCATCCTCAACATCGATCCGCGCCGCCAGCCGGTAGCGGGTGCCGTGCAGGGTGATCTGAAACGCGGTACGCGTGCGCAGCGTGATGGTGCCACCGGTTTCGCTCAGCGCCTGCAATGCGTTGCGGGTGATATTGAGCAACACCTGCTCGATTTGATCGGGATCGTGCGCCAGTTCCGGCAGGCTAGGGTCGTAATCACGCACCAGCGTGACGTTATCGGGTTTCTCCAACGACACCAATTGGAAGACCCGTTCCGCTACCTGATGGATACTCTGGGTAATATGTTGGCCGGGGCGCTGCGGCCCTAGCAGGCGATCTACCAGATTACGCAGCCGATCGGCCTGTTCGATGATCACCTTGGTGTATTCCGTCAGCGAGGGGTCTGGCAAAGCTTTAGCCAGCAACTGCGCAGCACCCCGCAAACCGCCGAGCGGATTTTTGATTTCGTGGGCCAGACCGCGTACCAGATCTCGCGCCGCAACCTGTTGAGCGTGCTGTAACTGCTCCTGGCTGAGGCGACGTTGATTGTCCATTGGGGCCAGCTCCAGCAGAATAAAGCCTTCTGGCAGCGCCTGAGCGGTCAGGGAGAGGATATGGGCGCGGCTATCGACCACCAGGGTCACTTCGTTATCGGTAAAGCCCTGGCCGGCATACAGGCTTTCGCGCATCAGATCGATATTCAGCGAAAAATAACCAAGTAAATCGGGCAGAGGTGTACCGAAAAGTTTACGAGAACTCTGTGCCAGCAGCTGTTGTGCCGCCGGGTTGGCGTAGTGGATCGCCAGTGTGTCATCCAACAGCAAAATGCTATTGATGAGAGAATTGAGGATCTGCCCAGCATCGGGCAGCTTGCCGGTTGCCATACAGCAGTCTCCTGCACCTTTTTAGTGCATCCATCCTACTCCATCCGCAACCATCACGGTATGAAATAGTTTTGCAGAACATACGGTGGAGAAAAAAGCCCATCCGAAGATGGGCTAAAAGTTTCCACGGCAACAAAAAAACGGCTTAGATAAATAGCGAGCGATGCGCCATCCGTAGACAGCGCGGGTATGGCTTAAACGCTATGACTTAAACGCTGTAGTACAGTTCGAATTCAACTGGGTGTGGCGTCATGCGCACGCGATCCATCTCTTCTTTACGCAGTTCGATGTAGGCATCGATCGCGTCGTCGGTGAATACGCCACCGCGGGTCAGGAATTCACGGTCTTCGTTCAGTGCGGCCATTGCTTCATCCAGTGAGCCAGCCACTTTTGGAATTTCAGCTTCTTCTTCCGGCGGCAGGTCATACAGGTTTTTATCCATGGCATCGCCAGGGTGGATCTTGTTGATCACGCCGTCCAGGCCAGCCATCAGCAGCGCGGCGAAGCACAGGTATGGGTTAGCCGCTGGATCCGGGAAGCGAGCTTCGATACGGCGCGCTTTCGGGCTGGCAACCACTGGGATACGGATAGACGCGGAGCGGTTACGGGCAGAGTAAGCCAGCATAACCGGCGCTTCGTAACCTGGGACCAGACGCTTGTAGGAGTTGGTGGTCGGGTTGGCCAGGGCGTTGATTGCTTTAGCGTGCTTGATGATGCCGCCAATGTAGAACAGCGCCATTTCAGACAGGCCGCCGTACTTGTCGCCAGCGAACAGGTTGGTGCCGTTCTTGGACAGTGACATGTGGCAGTGCATACCTGAGCCGTTATCGCCGAACATCGGTTTTGGCATGAAGGTCGCGGTTTTGCCAAATGCGTGAGCCACGTTGTGAACCACGTATTTGTAGATTTGGATTTCGTCGGCTTTCTTGGTCATGGTGTTGAAGCGGGTGGCCACTTCGTTCTGACCGGCGGTTGCCACTTCGTGGTGGTGAGCTTCAACCACCAGGCCCATTTCTTCCATGGTCAGACACATGGTAGAACGGATGTCCTGTGAAGAGTCGACCGGTGGCACTGGGAAGTAACCGCCTTTTACTGCTGGACGGTGGCCTTTGTTGCCGCCTTCGTATTTGGTGCTGGTGTTCCAGGCGCCTTCGATGTCATCAATGCTGACATGGGAACCACGGATGCTGCTGCCAAAGCGCACGTCGTCAAACAGGAAGAACTCCGGTTCTGGCCCAAACAGCACGGTATCGGCGATGCCGGAAGAGCGCAGGAAGTCTTCAGCACGCTTGGAGATCGAACGTGGGTCACGATCGTAGCCTTGCATGGTGCCTGGCTCGAGGATGTCACAACGAATGATCAGGGTAGATTCTTCGAAGAACGGATCCAGAACCGCCGTGCTGGCGTCTGGCATCAGTACCATGTCAGATTCGTTGATGCCCTTCCAACCACCGATTGAGGAGCCGTCAAACATTTTACCTTCTTCGAAGAAGTCGGCATTTACCTGATGAGCAGGGATGGTGACGTGTTGTTCTTTACCCTTGGTGTCAGTGAAACGCAGGTCTACGAATTTCACTTCATGCTCATTCAGCATCGTCAAAACGTGTTCAGCGGACATACTTAACTCTCCCGGATTTATCGTTGTCATCGTCGTGGAACGAATCTGTGTACTGGCCTGTTTTGCCCTGTCTAGGCTCTTATTAAAACAAAGCGAAAACTGTGCCAACTTTTAAAAAGCGAAAAAATCGCCGGTTTGCGCGGGTTTTGCCCATCGCCAGTATGCACCATTAGCGATGCAATGCACTATGTTGGTGCAAATAACCGGGTGCAGGGCACTGAAATGGTGCAAAACATCACCCGTTGCTGCTTTTTGCACCGTGAAAGGGATCACAAACTAGCCTGTACACAGTTGTTTATAAGAGAGTGTTGTGATCTTGTTTAGTACCTCGCTTAATACGTGTACAATAGCGCGCTATTTCTAATGCCTGAGGCAAAGCTGTGATCGAAAATTTGCGTAACATCGCCATTATTGCCCACGTTGACCATGGTAAGACCACCCTGGTTGACAAGTTGCTGCAACAATCCGGTACTTTCGGAGAGCGTTCAGAAGCGACAGAACGCGTAATGGACTCCAACGATTTGGAGAAAGAGCGTGGGATTACCATCCTCGCAAAAAACACCGCCATTAATTGGAAAGACTACCGCATCAACATCGTAGACACCCCAGGACACGCCGATTTCGGCGGCGAGGTAGAGCGCGTGATGTCAATGGTCGACTCGGTGCTGCTGGTTGTGGATGCAATGGATGGCCCAATGCCGCAAACCCGTTTCGTGACCAAGAAAGCGTTTGCTAATGGTCTGAAACCGATCGTGGTAATCAACAAGGTTGACCGCCCTGGCGCGCGTCCTGACTGGGTTGTGGATCAGGTCTTCGACCTGTTCGTTAACCTGGACGCTACCGACGAACAGCTCGACTTCCCAATCATCTATGCATCCGCATTGATGGGTATCGCGGGTCTTGACCATAACGATATGGCCGAAGACATGACTCCGCTGTACCAGGCGATTGTCGATCACGTCTCTGCACCGCAGGTTGAGCTGGAAGCACCTTTCCAGATGCAGATCTCGCAGCTGGACTACAACAACTACGTGGGTGTTATCGGCATCGGCCGTATCAAGCGTGGTAAAGTCAAGCCTAACCAGCAGGTCACCCTGATCGACAGCGAAGGCAAAACCCGTAACGGTAAAATCGGTAAAGTGCTGACCCATATGGGTCTGGAACGTATCGAAGCCACCGTTGCCGAAGCGGGCGACATCGTTGCCATCACCGGCCTGGGCGAGCTGAACATCTCTGACACCATTTGTGATGTGAACGCGGTTGAAGCGTTGCCAGCACTGTCGGTTGATGAACCTACCGTAAGCATGTTCTTTAACGTCAATACCTCACCGTTCTGTGGTAAAGAAGGCAAGTTCGTGACTTCACGCCAAATCCTTGAGCGTCTGAACAAGGAACTGGTACACAACGTGGCGTTGCGCGTTGAAGAAACCGAAGATGCTGATGCATTCCGTGTTTCAGGCCGTGGTGAACTTCACCTGTCGGTTCTGATCGAAAACATGCGTCGTGAAGGTTTTGAACTGGCGGTTTCCCGTCCGAAAGTTATCTTCCGTGAAATCGATGGCCGCAAGCAAGAGCCGTTCGAGAACGTGACGCTGGACATCGAAGAACAGCACCAGGGTTCTGTGATGCAGGCGATGGGTGAGCGTAAAGCTGACCTGAAAAACATGGATCCAGATGGCAAGGGCCGTGTGCGTCTTGACTACGTGATCCCAAGCCGTGGCCTGATCGGTTTCCGTAACGAATTCATGACCATGACTTCTGGTACCGGTCTGCTGTACTCCACCTTCAGCCACTACGACGATGTGCGTCCGGGCGAAGTGGGCCAGCGTCAGAACGGCGTGCTGATCTCTAACGGCCAGGGCAAAGCGGTAGCGTTCGCTCTGTACGGTCTGCAAGATCGCGGTAAGCTGTTCCTGGGCCACGGTGCTGAAGTGTATGAAGGCCAGATCATCGGTATTCATTCACGTTCTAACGACCTGACCGTGAACTGCCTGACCGGTAAGAAACTGACCAACATGCGCGCATCGGGTACCGATGAAGCGACTACCCTGGTTCCGGCCATCAAAATGTCTCTGGAGCAAGCTCTGGAATTCATCGATGATGATGAACTGGTAGAAGTCACGCCAATCTCGATCCGTATCCGTAAGCGTCACCTGACGGAAAACGATCGTAAGCGTGCCAACCGCGGTCCTAAAGAAGCTTAATTCGCCGATTTAATCCGCAATACTTAGGGCGTGTCACAGCGCCCTGAGTTTTTTCCTCTGTCTTTCCCCCATTCTGCGGCGCGCCATGCGCTTTTCACACTGCTCCCTGTTCAGCCTTAACTTTTCCCGTTACAGTGAAATCTCACTGGCCCATGGGAGAGGACTATGCTGTATATCTTTGATTTAGGTAATGTGATTGTCGATATCGATTTCAAACGTGTACTGGGCGTGTGGAGCAACCTGAGCGGCACACCGCTGGCGACGTTGTCCGAACGTTTTAGCATGGGTGAGGTATTCCAACAGCACGAGCGCGGCGAGATTAGCGACGAAGATTTTGCAGCCAAACTCTGTGAAGAAATGGGGATAGCGCTCAGCTTCGAGCAGTTTGCCACCGGCTGGCAGGCGGTGTTTGTTGCCTTGCGCCCTGAAGTGATCGAGATTATGCACCGTCTGCGCAACGAAGGGCATCGCGTGGTGGTGTTATCGAATACCAACCGCCTGCACTGTAATTATTGGCCTCAGCACTACCCTCAGGTCGCTGAAGCAGCCGATCACATGTATCTGTCGCAGGATCTTGGCATGCGCAAACCCGATGCCAACATCTATCAGCACGTACTGAAGGCGGAAAATACCCCGGCGGATCAAGCGGTATTCTTTGACGATGTGGCGGCGAACGTAGAAGCGGCGGCAGCGCAGGGGATCAAGGCGGTGCACGTCATCGATCGCCAGGTTGTGCCGGCTTATTTTGCTCAATAATCACCGTACGTTAAGCTTAAGGCGTCCAGACTGACATTTAGGATGAAGATATGTCGTTTTTCCGCCGCAAAAAGCTGCCATCGTCGATCAAACCCGGAATAACCTTCGGGCGGTTGCTGTTTAAACGTATTGATGAGGATGGCCTGACCATGTTGGCGGGCCATCTGGCCTATGTCTCGCTACTTTCCCTGGTGCCGCTGATCACCGTGGTGTTTGCGCTGTTTGCCGTTTTCCCGATGTTTGCGGATATCAGCGTGCAGCTAAAAAGCTTTATTTTCTCCAACTTTATGCCTGCGGCCGGTAATGTGCTGCAACGTTACCTGGAGCAGTTTGTTGCCAACTCCAGCAAGATGACCGCCGTGGGGATCTGCGGCCTGATCGTCACCGCGCTGCTGCTGATCTATTCGGTGGATAGCGTGTTGAACACCATCTGGCGCAGTAAGAACCAACGGCCTATCGTGGTTTCCTTTGCCGTTTACTGGATGGTGCTGACCCTTGGCCCGCTGTTGGTGGGGGCCAGTATGGCGATCAGCTCATATCTGTTGTCGCTAAACTGGTTAGCGCAAACCGGCGTTAACAGCCTGGTGGATGAGGTGCTGCGCATCTTCCCGCTGATCCTGTCCTGGGTCTCTTTCTGGTTGTTATACAGCGTGGTGCCTACGGTACGCGTGCCTGCGAAAGATGCGTTGATCGGGGCGCTGGTGGCAGGGGTGCTGTTCGAGCTGGGTAAGAAAGGCTTTGCGATGTATGTCACCATGTTCCCTTCCTACCAGTTGATCTACGGCGTGCTGGCGGTGATCCCGATTTTATTTTTATGGGTCTACTGGAGCTGGTGTATCGTGTTATTGGGTGCCGAAATCACCGTTACGCTGGGCGAGTACCGCCTTTACCGGCAGCAGAAAGCAGAACAACAGCAAAAACAGGAGCAGGAAGGATCGTTATGATTGCGTTAATTCAACGGGTATTAAACGCCAGCGTTACGGTAGAAGGTCAGACGGTAGGCAAGATTGGCCCCGGTTTGTTAGTGTTATTGGGCGTCGAGCAGGACGATAACGAGCAAAAAGCCCAACGCCTGTGTGAGCGGGTGCTGGGGTATCGCATCTTCGGCGACGAGGATGACAAGATGAATCTTAACGTTCAGCAGGCTGGTGGCAGCCTGTTGGTGGTGTCGCAGTTCACACTGGTAGCAGATACCCAGAAAGGCATGCGGCCGAGTTTTTCGCGCGGTGCGGTGCCGCAGGAGGCCGATCGGCTATACCGCTATTTTGTTGGGCAGTGCCAGGAACGGGGTATTGAAACCCAGACCGGTGAGTTTGCCGCCGATATGCAGGTGGCGCTGGTGAACGATGGCCCGGTGACGTTCTGGCTGCAGGTTTAAAGATCACAAGAGAAGGCGTCTATGTATCACCTACGAGTACCCGTTACAGAACAAGAACTGAAGGAGTATTACCAGTTTCGCTGGGAGATGCTGCGCAAGCCATTACACCAGCCGGTGGGTTCGGAAAAGGATGCCTACGACGCCATGGCGCACCATCAAATGGTGGTGGATGAGAACGGCCGGATTGTGGCCATAGGCCGTCTGTATATCAATGCCGATAACGAAGCCGCTATCCGCTTCATGGCGGTCGATCCCACGGTGCAGGACAAAGGCCTTGGCACGCTGGTGGCGATGACCCTGGAGTCAGTAGCGCGCCAGGAAGGGGTAAAACGGGTGGTGTGTAGCGCCCGTGAGGATGCAGTGGACTTCTTTGCCAAGCTGGGCTTTATCAACCAGGGCGAAATCACTGCGCCGCAAACTACGCCGATCCGCCATTACCTGATGATCAAACCCGTGGCCACGCTGGATGACATTCTGCATCGCCCCGACTGGTGCGGGCAACTGCAACAAGCCTGGTATGAACATATCCCGCTCAGTGAAAAAATGGGTGTGCGCATCAGCCAATATACTGGCCAACGTTTTGTCACCACCATGCCAGAAGTGGGCAACCAGAATCCACACCATACGCTGTTTGCCGGTAGCCTGTTCTCCTTGGCAACGCTGACCGCTTGGGGGCTGATCTGGCTGCTGCTGCGTGAGCGCCACCTTGGGGGCACGATTATTCTGGCAGACGCCCACATTCGCTACAGCAAACCGATCACCGGCAGGCCGAGAGCCGTTGCCGATCTGAGCTCATTGAGTGGCGATCTGGCCCGTTTGGCGCGTGGCCGCCGGGCGCGCGTGCAGGCAGAGGTACATTTATTCGGTGACGATGATGAAGGTGCAGTATTTGAGGGCACCTATATGGTGCTGCCAGCCGAACCGGAAGAGCCGTTGGACAAGGGCGGTTCAGAGCCGATAGCGAGCTGAGCATCAAGCCGTGTAGCTTGGCTCTGTGACCAAATCTATCCAGGTGGGCGCTGAATGCTGCGCCCACTTAACGGGTTGGGCTTAATTGATGACTTAATCTGTCGTATAAATTGGGCACGGCTGCCGATTATTTTTTTAATCAGAAAAGTCCGCCTCCATTCAGCATAATTGACTGTTTAGTTTACATACAGCAAATAAAGTGCAGGCATTAAAACAGTTTCAGAATATTTACCCCGCCTCACTCTGAGATTTATGCCAGTTCCGATGCCTCTAAGTCCCGTACAGTCACGATCTCTTGCTTGTCTGATGCCGAATTATGTCGTTAGAATGCCGCAAAATCATTAAGGCGGTTTATCTGAATGGACTCAGTAGCTCAGCGGTTGGCAGTATCATTGTTGTTTCTTTCTCTCAGTTCGGCGGTTGGCGCCAATATGCTCAGCCCTGCGGATCGAGATACTATCCAACAGCAACAACGTGAATTGTTGCAGCAAAACCAACAACAACGTCAGGAATTGCAACGCAGCCTGACGCCGGTGCTGCCACAAACGCCAGCAGCCACAGCCCCTGGCGGGCCGTGCTTCGCCATCACGACCATTCGCCTTGAAGGTGCCAGCCATCTGCCCGCCCGTGCGCGGCAAGCCTTGACGCAACCCTATCTGCAACGCTGCCTGAATCTGGCCCAGATCAACACCCTGGTGCAGCAGGTTTCCGATTGGTATATCGAACGGGGCTATATCACCAGCCGCGCTTTCCTGACCGAGCAAGACCTGTCCCATGGGGAATTGAAGCTGTTGGTACTGGAAGGGCAGTTGGAAAAGATCTTGCTGGACCAACGGGATGACCGAATGCTGAAGATGGCGTTCCCCGGCCTGGTGGGCAACATCCTTAACCTGCGCGATATCGAACAGGGTATGGAGCAGATTAACCGCCTGCGCCAGCAACCGGTGCAGATTGAAATCCTGCCCGGTAGCCAACCGGGCTATTCGGTGGTCAACCTGACCGCCAAGCCAGAGTTCCCGGTGATGCTGGGGCTGGGTTTTGACAACAGCGGGCAAAAAAGTACCGGCACCGGGCAGATCAACGGCTCATTGACCGGCAATAACCTGCTGGGGCTGGCGGATCAGTGGTTTGTGACCGGCGCGCGCAGCAGCGATTTCGCCAACGATCACGATGCCCGCAGCGTCCAGGCCGGTGTCAGCCTGCCCTATGGCTACTGGCTGATGGATTACAACTATTCCTACAGCGACTATCTCTCGACGATCGACAATCAGGGCTTTGACTGGCGATCCACCGGCGACAGCCAGACCCATCGCTTCAACGTTTCGCGCGTATTGTTCCGTAACAGTGACATGAAAACCGGCCTGGCGCTGGGCCTGACCCACCGTATCAACCGCAACTATCTGAATGACACCCGGCTAGACAGCAGCAGCCGTAAACTGACCAGCGTATCTCTGGGCGTGAGCCATAGCCAAAAACTGTGGGGCGGTTTTGCCACGCTCAACCCCTCCTACAGCCGTGGCGTTCCCTGGTTAGGCGCGGAAGATGACAGCGGTAAAGCCAGCGAGGCTCCCAAGGCGGAGTTTAATAAATACACGCTCTCCGGCAGCTATTACTTGCCGTTGGCGCAGAACTGGAACTACCTCACCAGCCTGTACGGCCAGTGGACGCCCGATCGCCTTTACGGCAGCGAGCGCCTGACCCTCGGCGGCGAAAGCTCGGTGCGTGGCTTCAAGGAACAGTATCTCTCCGGCGACAAAGGTGGCTACTGGCGTAACGAGGTCAACTGGTCGCCGTTCAGCCTGCCGTATCTGGGGGATATTTCCGTATTGGCTGCCGTAGATGGCGGTTATCTGCGCCACGACTCCGTGGACGCCTACGCTTCCGGCACGTTGTGGGGCGGCGCGGTGGGGCTGGGCAGCCGTAACCGTTATTTCAGCAGCCAATTTACCGTGGGCTGGCCGCTGGCGCATCCGAGCTGGTTAGAGCCGGATCGGATGTCGATTTACTACCGTATTAACATCGTTCTTTAATTTACAGGGAAAGGTTTCAAGGATGACGCAAAAAGACGATCGGCCCATTCATGCCAGCCAGCGTTGGCTGAGCTACACCCTGTGCAGCTTGCTAGCCTGGCAGCCGTTGCTGCCCGCCTTGGCGAACGGTGTTAACGTCGCCGAAGGGAATACCCGGCTCGATCAGGCTGGCAATGGCGTGCCGGTGGTCAATATCGCTACGCCTAATCAGGCCGGCATTTCCCATAATAAATACAATGAATTCAACGTGGGCAAAGAGGGGCTGATCCTCAATAACGCCACCGGGCAGCTCAATCAGACTCAGCTTGGCGGCCTGATCCAGAATAACCCCAATTTGAAGGCCGGGCAGGAAGCCCAAGGCATCATTAACGAGGTTGTCGCCCCGAACCGCTCCCAACTGCAAGGCTATCTGGAAGTGGCGGGCAAGCAGGCCAACGTGATGGTTGCCAACCCTTACGGTATCACCTGCGATGGCTGTGGCTTCATCAACACCCCGAACGCGACGCTGACCACCGGTAAACCGGTGTTAGGGCCGGACGGCAAACTGCAGGCGTTGGAAGTCACGCAAGGGGCGATCAGCATTCAGGGCAAAGGGCTGGATGCCAGCCAGAGCGGGAAATTTGCGCTTATTGCCCGTGCCACCGAGATTAACGCTCAGCTGTATGCTCAGGATGCCACCATCACGCTAGGGGCTAACCGCGTGGATGCGCAAGGTAATGCAACCCCGATCGCGGGCCAGGGCGAAGCGCCTAAAGTGGCGGTCGATACCGGTGCGTTGGGGGGCATGTATGCCAACCGAATCCATCTGGTTTCCAGCGACAAGGGCGTAGGCGTCAACCTCGGTAACCTCAATGCCCGTGCCGGGGATATCACCCTGGATGCCAACGGCAAATTGACGCTCAATAATTCGCTGGCCCAAGGCGGTGCATTAACGGCGACAGGGCAAAGTATCAGCATGTTGGGCGACCACAAGGCCACCCAGTCCATTACGTTAAACAGCCAGGGGGATCTCTCCCAGCAGGGCGGCACGCTGGTCAGTGACCAGAATATCGTTCTCAGCAGCGGCGGTACGTTGCAGATGAGCAGCGGCAAACTGACCGCTGGCAACGATGTCAACCTGCGGGCTCGTGACGCGCGGGTGGACAGTTCCAGCCAGATTGATGCAGCCCGCCATGTCGACATGACGTTGTTCAATAGCGGCATGACGCAGGGGCAAGTGACTGCCGGGCAAAACCTCACTCTCAGCGGTGCCAGCTTGGTTAACAGCGGCACGCTGGCGGCCAATGGGGCGATACAAAGCACCCTCTCCCATCTGGGGAATAGTGGAACCGTTCAGAGCCAGGGTAACCTGTCGCTGAACGGTCAGTCTCTCACCAACAGCGGCAAGATACTGAGTGGGGGAGCGCTGGCTGTCACCAGCCAGACGTTGGATCAAGACGGCACCTTGAGTGCCAAAGGCAAAGCCGATCTTAACGTCAGCGGGATGTTGCGAAACGGCAGTTACGGCGAGTTGCTGAGCGACGACAGCCTGACGCTGTGGGCTGGAACACTGCAACAGAACGGCCTGCTCTCTGGCGCGACGGGGTTAACCCTCAACAGCGATACGCTGACCACGACGGCAGATGCTCTCACCACCAGCCAAGGTAATATCACGGTTAACGCGGGTAACGCCACGTTGGGCGGGGAATGGAATGCGGGAGGTGATCTAGCTTTGCGGGGCTCGACGTTGAACACGTTGTCGGGTGCTCAGGTACAAAGTGAGGGTAATCTCACCCTCCAGGCACAACAAGCCACGCTGGCGGGCACCCAAACGGCGAAAGGGGCATTAACGGTAGAGGCGGATTCACTGCTGCACAGTGGTAAAAGCCATGCCGCAACCCTGGCCCTGAAGGCGGACACCCTGACAAACCAGGGCACGCTGGTCGCTCCTGTCTTGAAGATCAACAGCCAGACGCTGACCAACAGCGGCTTGCTACAAGGCAGCCAGACCCTGGATCTTATCGCCCGCCTGATGGACAACCAGAAGGGGGGCACCGTGTATACGGCCAATGCCCTGTCGCTGGCCATCCCGACGCTGAAAAACGCCGGACTAATCACCACCGATCGGGATTTGGTGCTCAGTGGCGATCAACTGCTCAACAGCGGTGAAATCAATGCCGTGAACCTGACGGCCAAAACTCTGCGGGTTGATAACCAGCAGAGCGGTTTGCTGCTGGCGAAAGATAAGCTGTCACTGAACGGTATGGCGTTGTCCAATGCCGGGCAACTGGCTGCCGATCAACTGACCCTGAACACCAACAGCATCGCCAATAGCGGCACGTTGCAGGGTGACAGCGCCCTTGCTATCAAGGCTGCGGAAGCCACCAACCGTGGGCGTATCCTCACCGGCGGTTCGCTAAACCTGATTGCAGACACCTTGACCAACGCCGGGACGATGCAGGCGGCTATGATGGTCTTGTCACTGGTCAAAGAGTTCAGCAACCAGCAAAACGGCACCGTCAACGTGAGTGGTTCGCTGGCGCTGGCCACCCCTCAGTTCAGTAATGACGGCCTGCTGGCCGCAACGACGCTGACCTTGGATACCACGGCCCTGTTCAATACGGGGACTCTGCAAGGCAGCCGTCAGCTGAATATCGGCACCTCCACGTTAGATAACCAGCTCGGTGGTGTTTTACTTAGTGGCGGAGCACTGACATTACGGGCGGACTCGCTGACCAACAGCGGATTGCTTCAGGGCCAGACACTGGATCTGTCCACCCAAGAGTGGCTTAACAACGGCAATGCGCTGAGTGAACAAACGGCGAGTCTGGTAGTCGCCAATACGTTGACCAACCAAGGGAAGATCCTCGGCCAGCAAGGGATGACTGTCTCTGCGGGCTCAGTGGATAACGCGGGATGGCTGGCGGCCACCGTGCTCTCCGTCTTGGGCGACGTTATCAACAAGGGGCTGGTGCAGGGTAGCCAATCCCTGCAGCTTTCCGGCACTCATCTCAATAACGCTGCCACAGGCCAGATGTTATCGAGCGGGGCGTTACGCCTTGAAGGCCAACAGTTGGTTAACCAGGGCGCTCTGCAAGGGCAACAACTGGCGGTGAAAGCCCAGACCTGGCAGAACAGTGGCAGTGCCCAGGCGCAAGATCGCCTGACGGCAGACCTGACCGGTGACATGCTCAACAGTGGTCTGTTGCTGAGCCAGGATCGGTTTGACCTCACGGCGGCCCATATTCTGAACCAGGGTACCCTGGCGGCAGACAAGGTGGTATTGACTGCGCCACTGTTGACCAACAGTGGTTTGCTACAGGGCAACAGCCATCTGCAACTGGCTATCCCCCATATCAGTAACCTTGCCAGCGGGAAGCTGGTCAGCGGCGGTGCGCTGGAGCTGGCGCTCGATCAACTGGACAACGCTGGCCTATTGCAGGTGAACGATGATTTGTCTCTCACCGGCCAGCAATTCACCAACCAGGGCAGCATCCTGGCGAACAACCTGAATTTGAATGTGCAGGGTGCCTTGGTAAACCAGCAAGGCGGCCAACTGGTGGCCCGTGAAAATGTTACCTTCCGCAGCCAATCGGTGAACAATGCCGGGATATTGGCGGGCAATACGCTAGCGGTGGATAGTGGCACCGTGACTCACAGCGGCATCATGCAGGGCAATGCCGGGCTGACTCTGAACAGCACCGCGCTGAACGTGCTGGCTGGTGCACAACTGCTGAGCGATGGTGAGCTGGCAATCAACGGTGGCGCAGTCACCAACGCCGGATCCTGGCAGGGGAATAGCCTGACCTTCGGTGTCGACAGCCTGGATAACAGCGGATCGATAAACGCGCGCTCAAACCTGACCGGTACGGTGTTCAATACGCTGCAAAACAGCGGACAGATGGGAAGCCTAGGGACGCTGAACCTGAGCGGCGGCTATTTAACCAACAGCGGCAAGCTGGTGGCCAGCCGGTTGACGCTGGATGCCGCTACGCTGAATAACACGGGATTATGGCAAGGTAGCGAGTGGTTGAATGCCCACGGTGATGTGCTGACGCTGGGGGCGTCAAGCCGTACGTTGGCCGGGGGCGCGTTATCACTGAATGCCGGGCAACTGAGCTCAGAGGGGTTGGTTCAGGGGGGACAAACCCACGTCACTGCCACTAGCTGGTTGAACCGTGGCAGCCTGCTGGGGAGCGATTCTCTGGCCGTCAACGTCACCGATGAACTGGTGAATGAAGGGTCACTGCTTAGCCAGGGTAACAGCGAAATACAGGCGCAGACGCTGACCAATGACGGTGCCGTCCTGAGTGACGGAAGTCTGTCTTTGGCGGGCGCTACGTTGAATAACCAAGGTGCCGTACAGGGGAACATCCTCAACCTGACACAGAACTTGGTGAATAACGCAGGTACGCTGATCGGCCTGCAGTCGCTGACGTTAGGTATTCAGGCATTCTCCGTCCCGTTGTTGACGCTGGTGAACGGCAGCCAGGGCTCACTCCTGACGCAGGGAACGCTTTCTGTTAATGGCAGTACGGTGACCAATGATGGCCGCTGGCAGGGGCAACAGATCCTGCTGAATGCTCAGACGTTGAATAACAGTGGCGCAATCCAGAGTGCGGATGCGTTGCAAATGGCTCTGTCTGGGGCATTGAATTCGACGGCTGGCAGCAAAATTATCGCCAATGGTGCAGCTGCATTACAGGCACAGTCGTTGACCAACGCCGGGCAGTGGCTGGCAAAAAATCTCACCCTACACGCTGACACCCTGAATAATCAGGGCGAAATCAGCGGCGTTGACGGCCTGACGGTCGCGCTGAGCGGGGATTTCACCCAACAGCAAGATAAAACCCTGCTGACGGCGGGTGACCTGAAACTGGATGCGGCCTCGGTCACCAACCTTGGGCGTATCCAGGGCAACGGTGTGTGGGTTAACAGCGGTACGCTAACCAACAGCGGGCGTGTACAAGGTGAAACAGGCTTAACGCTGAATCTTAGCGGTGGGTTGACCAATAACGCTACGGGCACCCTTCTCAGCCAGAACGCACTCGCCATTACCTCGCCGTACTGGGTCAACAGCGGCCTGATACAAAGCGGTGCTGACACCCGGTTCGGGGGGACGATATCAGGGCGTAATGACGGAAGCCTGCTTGCTGGCTCCGATCTGTCACTCCATGGCTCGCAATTTACCAACACCGGTTGGCTACAGGCAGGCTCCCTGTTACTGAATGCGGATGCGTTGGACAACAGCGGTACCTTGCTGGCAGAACTGCAGGGAACGTTGACCGCAGGTAGCCTGAACAATCAGGGCACGATCCAGGGAAGCAACCTGGCGTTGAATACCCAGCAACTGACTAACGGTGGCACGCTGCTTGGCACCTCCGGGCTTGGCATCAATGCCAGTCAGGTGGTGCTTCAAGAGACAGGGAAAATGTTCAGCGGGGGCGATTTACTGCTGAGCAGTGGCGATTTTGACCAACGTGGCCAGGTCGTGGCGTTGGGTAACCTGACGCTACAACTGGTGAACGCCTTTACCAGCCAGAATGTGATTGCCGCAGGCCAGAGCCTGAACGTTAACAGCCAGGGGGCGTTGACCAACCAAGGCACTCTCCAGGGGCAAAGCGTCAACCTCACGACTTACGGCATCTTGACCAACAACGGGCAAATCACCGGCGGAAGTGGGGCCAGCACCCTCAGTGGCAGTGCTATTGCCATGAACGGGGCCGGAACGCTGCAATCAGGGGGCGACGTAACCCTGAACAGCCAGAGCGATATCACCGTGGACGGGTTTACCGGCACGCTGGGCTCGATGACCCTGAATGCGGCTGGCAGCCTGATTAACACCGCCTTGCTGTATGCCGGTAACAACCTGTACCTGCTGGCCAACAGCATCAAAAACCTGCGCGGTGACATCCTGGCGGGCAATAGCCTGTGGATGCAGCGTGATATGGCGGGTAATGCCAACGCAGAGGTGGTGAACAGTTCCGGCACCATCGAGACGCAATATGGTGATATCACCATTAACACCGCCCATTTGCTGAATCAGCGCGATGGGCTGAGTGTGACTCAAACCAACCAGGATCTGACCAGCGAGTACCCTTGGTTGAACGGGGCCCTGGTGAAGGTTCCGTTGGATTTCTTCGAGAAAGGTGAGCTGGGTTACTACACGATAGATGTGACCACTCAGTTAGCAGGGGATGCCGGGCGAGAGGTCACTCGTACGTATACTTACGCAGCGCCTTTTGAGAAAACCAAAGATCTGGCGTTATCCGTTTCCAGCATTGAGGTTAGCAGCAACGGTGGTGCGGGTCGCATAGCCTCTGGCAGAGATCTCTATCTTACCGCGCAAGCGTTTGATAACCAGGCCAGCAATATTCTTGCTAACAGCAATGCTTACCTGATGGGTAATACGCTGAATAATCAGTCTTGGCTGGCGGGAACTGAAACTCGCTATCAAACCTATCGCACTGACGAACTTCCTGAGTCCAGGCGCGGGTACGTGGTGTCCAAGTTACAGCCGATGAATGACTACGCGTTTGGCAAGATCACCGATCGTTATGTGACCTATACCTCCGACGGAGAGGTGCGCACTGAGCGCTCAGAAGGTGAGATCTACCGTGCCGTTATTCAGGCGGGTGGTAATGTCGTGGCCAACTTTGCCAACGATCTGAGTAATACCACCACCTCACCCAACGCAGGTGGTGTAAGTCACACCATCAATGCCCCAACGCTCAATACCCTGAGCCAACAAACTATCGGCGGTGCCGTAGAGAAACAGGCGCTGTCTGCCGGTGATAAGGCGGCGGTCAATTCGCCTGAATGGCAAGACAGCCTGCAAAATGCCTTGCAACAGATTAACGGGGGCGGCGGCCTGGATAACGTCACGCCTGAGCTCACAGGGTTAGGAAAATACAGCGAAGGGGACCAGGGCAGCGCCAATCTGGGTGATGGAGCCAAGTTACAAAACACCACCACCGATGGCAAGGACCTGATCGGCACGGAGGGTAAGGCCTTAAACCCGTATCAAGGCAAAACGGTCGATACCAGTGCGTATCCTCTGCCTACGGGCGAGAACGGCTATTTTGTCGCATCTACCGATCCAGACAACCCGTATCTGATCACCACCAACCCGAAACTTAACGGGCTGGGGCAACTCGATCCGAGCTTGTTTGGCGATCTCTACGCATTGCTGGGGATCAACCCAGGCCAGAGCCCGCGTGAAACCAACGAACAGTTCACGGTAGAAGACAAATTTATTGGCTCTTCCTATTTCCTGGACCGCCTGAACCTCCACCCGGATAACGACTACCGTTTCCTGGGGGATGCGGCCTTTGATACCCGTTACGTCAGCAATGCAATGCTCAATCAGACGGGGAGCCGCTATCTGAACGGGATAGGTTCAGACTTGGAGCAGATGCAAACCCTGATGGATAACGCCGCTAAGGCGCAACAATCGCTAGGGCTGAAGTTTGGGGTTTCGTTGACGGCGCAGCAGATCGCCTCGTTGGGTCACAGTATCTTGTGGTGGGAAGCGACCAGCATCAATGGCCAGACGGTGATGGTGCCGAAGCTTTACCTGTCACCAAAAGATGTGACGATCAATAACGGCAGCGTGACTTCAGGGAAAAATGTCTCGCTCACCGCCGGTAATATCACCAACAGTGGCAGCACGCTGACCGCACAGAACGCGCTGACGCTCGATAGCCAGAACAGCATCAGCAACCTCAATGCAGGCCTGCTCAATGCGGGCGGCAACCTGCAACTGAGCGCGATTGGCGATATCAACAATATCGGCTCAATCATCAGCGGCAAAACGGTGCAGTTGGAAAGCCTTGATGGCAGCATCATCAACCAGACGCTGACGAATCAGTGGAATACCCAGGGTTCTCTGGGCGGCTGGATGCCACAAAGTCTGTCGCTGTCACGCACGGAAATCGGCGATATCGGCACCATCCAGGCCTTGGATAGCTTGAGCCTGAGCGCTGGCAACAACATCGATATCCAGGGAGCCAAATTGACTTCCGGTGGTGCGATGGACCTGCTGGCGGGGGGCGATATCAACGTCCTGGCCAACACCACCTACAGTGCCGATAAATATCAGGGCTGGCGGAACGTAAGAGAGAGCGAAACTCACAGCAGCCAGGGTAGCGAAATTAGCGCTGGTGGGCCGCTGATGGTTGATGCAGGCCGTGATGTCAATGTGAAGGCCAGCCAGGTTGGCAGCCAGAGTGATACTACCCTAATAGCTGGGCGCGATATCAACCTGCAAACGCAGGAAGCGAGCACCCGGCAGAAAGATAACGGCACCGAACAGCGCAGTAACGATGCCACGCGCACCACCCTCACCAGCGGCGGCGATTTAACGCTGAATGCAGGCCGGGATGTGAACTCGCAGGCCGCAGCAATGGTGGCGGACAACAACGTCAACCTGAACGCCGGGCGCGACGTAAACCTCAACACCCAGCAAACCAGCGAATACCGCGAGAGCAAGGAAGGTAAACGCCAGCAGGTGGATGAGTCTATCCGTCAGCAAGGTACTGAAATTGCCAGCGGGGGCAACACCACGATTCGCGCCGATCGAGATGCCACCTTGAATGCGGCACAGGTGCAGGCCAGCGGTGATATAGCGGTAAGCGCCGGACGCGATCTGACGCTCAACAGCGCCACCGAAAGCGACTACTCCTTCTTCGAAGAAACCAAGACCAAGAAAGGATTCCTGTCGAAGACCACCACCCACACGGTGCGGGAAGATTACGCCACGCAGGAAAAAGGCACGCTGCTGAGCGGCGACAATGTGTCGCTGTCTGCGGGTAACGATCTGACGGTGAAGGGATCTTCGGTTGTGGGTGACGGTAAAGTTAACCTGCAAGCGGGTAACAACGTCGAGATCGTGGCGGCGACGGAAGAACAGTCCAGCTACCGGTTGGATGAGAAGAAAAAGAGCGGACTGATGGGCACCGGTGGTATCGGGGTGACGATTGGTAGCTCCAGCTCTCGCCATCAGGTGAACGAAGACGGTACGACGCAGAGCCAGAGTGTGAGCACCATCGGCTCGACCGGTGGCGATGTGAATATCGTTGCGGGCGGCAAGGCACACATTGGCGGTGCGGATCTGATTGCCGGTAAAAATCTCAACGTTACTGGCGACAGCGTCGTTATCGAACCGGGGCATGACCTGCGTACGGTAGAAGAGCGGTTTGAGCAGAAGCAGAGTGGCCTGACGGTGGCGTTGTCCGGTGC
>NZ_JAELTL010000059.1:0-31730 GCF_016428815.1 Serratia sp. ASV30
CACCAAAACCACCACTGCCAGTGACTGTCATTGTGTCATTATCATCGTTTGGAGCGCAAAGCACATATTTGATGAAATTCATTTTTTATTCCTTTTAATTATGAGTATGTAACCGGTAACTCGACGTCTTGCAACCATTATGAGCTTCATGCCCAATGTGTTCACTCAATAGGGGATGTGCTATCACCTGTACAACAATTCAACAGCTGATCGATTTAGCCGATCAATATCATCGTATTGATCTACCGAATCGATTGGACGGGTTTTAACCGAGTGGGATAGGGTGGAGTCTCTCTCCGGCGACACCAGGGAAAGCTTGGAGAGAACACGGCCCGCCTTGCAGCGGGCCATTTTTTAAGCCTCCGGCACCGTCGGCCAATCGATATTCGGCGCAGCTTCAGCATCTATCCGGTTAATCAGCACCCGGTAACGCTTCCAGGCCAGTAACTGCGCCTGCTCATCGGCTGACACTATCCCCAGCTCTTGCGCATCCTGCAACGGGGCGATCTTCTTTGTCGCCAGTGCCAGCCGTTGCGATTTATCTATCTTGGCGGCCTCCACCGCCTGCGCTTTTGACGGCGGTGGGATATCGACCCAGCAGGGTAAACCCTGGCTATCAGCACCCTGCATTTTCCCTTCTGGCCCTTGTGCGCAATACGTCGTCCACTCTGCATCCGTAATGGGTTTTACATCCTCTATTCCATACCCGCTGTTAAGCCAGCAGGAGTTTAGCCGCTATGCGCGAGATTACCTGGTGTTTGGTAACGCGTTCCTGGAACTGCGTAAGAACCAACTCGGTGAACCGATGCGCTTACAGTGTTCACCAGCCAAATAAAAAATATCAGGTATTCTATTTTGCTGATTAAATTGTGCTGGCCTTATCAAAATCACATTTTTGTTCACTTCAGCCTATAGCTTTTCGTAAAAGGCCATTAAAGCACTACATTGTTGTTTATCAACCATATTATTCACAATCAATGTCTGGAGATTTTGAAAATGAAGGGGATCTGTCGAGATCCCTAGCGACTGCAGAAAAGTGGCATAATTGGCATCACAGAAAGCATTGGCAACGAAATAATCATAGGGTTGGTAGCGTCCTAATAGGTTAGTGTAGTCACCCATACTCAAGTTATCAGATAAATCATCTTTCTCGATGTAATAGGCCATGCGTATCATATTTTCTTGAGCTGCTTCCAAGTAATATTTTTGTGCCATTTCAGGGAAGATGGTTGCGGTGCGGTTTTGGGCATGCTGTTTATTTTCAAATTCTTCTCCTAACCCAAAATGAAAAAGTCGCAACCTTTGTATCGGACCCGCGGCTTTCGGAAAGTCCAGCAGATATTCCGTCTGTTTTTTATCCTCCACTGCGATAGCAATATCTAATGCCGTATAAGGGTCATTTTCCGATCCACTAGATGCATAGTTAATCGTCTGCTTCTGCATCGCCTGAACTTTATTACGAATACTTTCCGGCAACTGGCTGGAAGGGATCGCAATGTCCGAACTTTCCAGATTATCCGCACGCGTCATGGAGAAAAACCGCGCAAAATCACCTTGCAGTAAAGCCCCTTCACGCACGGTTACATTCCTAATGGCTTCCTCACTCTGCAGCTTCTGGGCTTAAGAGATATCTTTGTAAACAGCGTGGTATTGCCCTTTTCTCACCCCAAGGAAAGCGTAGAATTTAGTTCTGCTAACGAGATAGAAGGCCATGCTGGTATTATCCTCGCTATAACTAGAGCCCAAGCTTTGCTGTTCTCCCCATGGGTTTGCCAACACTTGTGAAACAGAACGTTTTATCCACTCACTGCTTATCCCAGCTTTACTATAGAAACTCATCGTCAGCATAGGTGAAAACATCAAACCTAGAAAAAACAAACCTAACCACAATAGAACCTGTACTCCTCCACCGTTGATTTTACTACTTGTTTTTTAATAGGCACAGAGATGCCCCACCGGCCAAAAATGTCACAAAGGCAATGCATGCCAGATCGTTAACTAATATGTGCCCTCCAAATATCGGGGCCTCGGTTCCGTTCAATGGCAGATTCATCACCCAAGCGATGCAAAACAGCAATCCAAAGAGGCATACCTAAAAGCTCAGGGTTCTGTCAGCAACATCCCCGTAAGCTTATCCTTTCTCATCCGCCCTATTGCGGCTTCTGCTGAACCTCTTTCCACAGCTTCAAGGCCAGCAACACCAAACCACCCGCCCCTAGAACCAGCAGGAGCCAGAGCAGGCCTTTCTTCCACATGCTGGCCTCTTCTGCGGCATCCACCGCGCTCAAGCGTTCGGTGCCGCCCAGGGTCACTTGAGATTGCAACCCGGCCTGTGGCAATGCATCGGCATCTATCGCTTTACGCAGCTCTGCCGGGATCAGGCTATCTAAAGGGATCGCCTGAGGCTGGGCCGCTTTATTTCCCCACGCCAGCAGGAATGGTGTGGTTCCCTGGGCATTGAATATCAAGGTTTGGCTATCGCGCTCCGCCTTAACCTCTGGCAGCGAATCGCCCCATTGCTGGTTGATGCCTTTCAAACGAATACCCTGCACCAGTAAGCCATTCAGCGGGATTGCCTCTGCGGTGCGGCCATTCACCGAGAACACCACCTGCTTGGTCAGAGGGTGCCAATTGTCACTGGCTGCGCTGCGGTAATCGATCTCGAGTGGCAGCACCGTATTCCCTTGCGTCGGCCGAATGCTGATATTGTTCAAGGGCTGAGGATTCGGCCAGCTATATTCAGCCTCACTGGCCGAAATGGCTTTTTGGTTGAAGGTCAGGCCGATCCTTTGCTGTTCGGTGTGTCTGGAGGCCGCAATCCCCTGTACTGACTGGATCTTCAAATCAGGGGCCGTTTTGGCATCGTTGAACACCAATAGCAGATAACGAGGTCTGGCATAGTCATCAAGATCGATGGTATCCAACAGCAACCGATCGCTGCCGGAGACCAGATCCATCAAGGGCACATCCTCAGCGCTGCTCGACCAGTCTTTTAAATCGCTGCTATAAAACAGGCTAACGCGGGTCTGCCAATTCTCGGGCAGACGCTCCCAGGCTAGTTTCAGCTGGGTCAGGCGGGGATAGTTGCCCTCATGCTGCGGGATCTCCAGCAGATAGGTGTTCCCCATTGGCTTGTCACTATCCACTGGCAAGGTCACTTCAACACCACCTGCGGATTTTAACGAAATCACCTGCTGTTCCTGATTGGTGACCCTTTTGCCATTCATTGGGAACAGGCGCAGAGGGAAAGTCTGTCTATTCTCCTGAGTGGTGACGTTCGCGGCCAGCGCAAAGGGGACAGCCTGCCCCTGATTGTTGAACACCCGCACATCGCGCAGATCTGGCCAAACGCTCTCGGTATACACCGCCTCAGGCAGTTCAATACGGAAAAACGGCGCGCTGCCTTCAGTGGCTAGCGAGATGCCATAGGCGAAATCTTGCGGTTTTTCAGCCACCGGCTGCGCATTGGCTACACCAGCCAGACAAAGTGACCACAGCAGCAACCCGTTATTCAATTTTACTTTCATACATTCCCTCGTTCGCTTGCCACATTGGGTTCCTTACCGCGCACCGCTTTGGGTGGCAATGGGGAAAAATATCCCACGATCAACACCAGTATCGCCACGCCGATAAACGCGATGGCACGAGCCAATCCACCACCCCGGGCACTATCCACCAGCATCAGTTTAACAATGACGATACCGAGCAACGCCGCACCGCCAAACCAGACCTCACGTTGTCCACGGCGGGTTGATAGCACCATGACGATCAGCGCTATCAGCATCCACAGCAAAGCGAAGGTGGTCTGTACCAGGCGCGAGCCCCAGAGCGTATCAACCCGCCAGGCAATATCGGCGTAATAGGCCAGCGCACGCAGGACCGCCCCATTGCCCCACCAGAACAGCACTGCGATAGTAAACAGCGGCAGCGCCTGTCGCAGCAATGCGGCAAATTGCGGGTATTCCCGCCGGACAAACAGCCCCAGAGTCACCAGCGCCAAGAGTGCAAAACCAGCGCCCTCTTCTAACGGGTTCAACAGCGGCAAATAACGCCAGCCTAGACTGACCCCATCAAACACGTTGCCTACCAGCAACAGCAGCAGAGCCAACGCCGCCAATGGAGCCAAGGCAATTGCGCCATATAGCTGACGATGCTCGGCAAACGGCCAGCATCCTTTGCGTAACGCACCATGTGTAGCCAGGATGATCAGGGAGAGGAAGCCCATTTGCAGGCCCAGTTGCCACTCATCCATGCCCCACGGCAAGCGCATCGTGCGCCAAAAGACTTCATAACCCAACGCGAATACCACCATCCAGAACAGCGACAGATGTAATCCCTGCTGCAGGCGCAGTAACGGCAAGGTACCCGCTTCGCGCTTCAGCAACCAGTACGCCACAGGCAAGGCCAGCAGCCAGACCAGATTCGGCCAGCCGAAGGCCAACAAGGAATCCAGGTCAATCAATTGGAACATCAACATGGCTAACATGCCCGGCCACAGCAGCCAAATGCTATAACGCAGTTCGAGCCAGGCCAGCCTTTGTGCTGCCCAACGCCACAGCACTACGGATAGCGTCAACAAGGCCAACGCCAGGAAGGCTCCATAACCATAGTTGAGCGGCAATCGGCCAGCAAAACCGAGTAGGCAAACCAGCCAGATCAGGATGCCGCCAGCCAGGAAGAAACGGCTGACAACCTGTCTGAATGCGGTATAGCTCTCCAGATCGCGCCAGAGGAATGCCACCGCGAGCCAGGTTAATGCCAGTACGGCGAACACAAGCGTGAAGGAGAGCGTCGTCATTCCAGCGCCAAGAGCGAACAGGGCAGAAGCCAAGGCCAGCACCAACAGACCAGAACCGCTGAGGCTCATGCGGATTTGCTTTTGCTCACGACCAAGCCACAGAATGCCCAGCCCTTCCAGCGCCCAAGCCATGGATGTCCACTCAGCGGACAGTGCCAATGGGATCGCCAGCGTAGTGAACACCCCGCCCAGTGCCAAACCGGAGACCGCCAACATACGGCCCAGGGATGGGTAGCGCTTCAATGCTGCCCAGGCCAGTAACAGGTAAGCCAAACCGAAGCCCAGCGCCGAGAACGCCGGGCCAAACTCCCACTGGCGAACGATCAGATACTGCATGCCAAAACCGATTAACGGCGGGCCAAACAGCAGCGCGCCATCGATAATCTTCTCGCCAGGCAGCTGTGCGCGCAGAGTCAAAGCCAGGCATAGCACGCCAAAAATCACGATATTGGCAATCAGGAACAGCTGGCAACCCAGATAGTATTCCGGCAGGTAGTTGTTTACCCCCCACAGCCCGGCAACGCCAAAGGAGAAAACAAAGCCCAGCAGGTTAAGTGGCCGCCACGGTTGCCAGACGCTGATCGCCAAAATGCCCAGCGAAAGCAGCAGGTAATAGGAGAATAGCGCGATATAACTGCCGCCACCGGTGGACAGCAACAACGGTGAAAGGTAGCCACCAATGCTGGCAAGCATCGCCAGGCTGAGGGCGCGCTGCAATACGGCCAGCCCCACGCTGGCGGCGCAGATCACCAGCATCAGGCCAAATGCCAGCATATGGGGCAACAGTTGATAAAGCCGGAAGGCACCAAATACGGTGATATAGAGCGCGCCAACCGCGCCCCCTTGCAGGATCAGGGCATACATCGTCTGTTTAACACGCAGACGCCAGCCAAACCACAGTAAAACGCCGCTCGCCACCGCCGCGCCCATTAACCTGAACTCAATAGGCAACATGTCGCGTTCAACGGTGTATTTCATCAGGTAGGCCAAACCGAAGAACAGCAGCAAGACACCCAGCTTCGCCAACGGGTTGCCTTGCATAAACCAGCCCACCAGCCCGCTGAGCAGGTCGTTTTTCGGTTGCTGTGGCTTATCAATGGCGGGTTTATCAGCAATAGGTGGGTGAGGGATGGTTGTTACTGGTGCGGCTGGTTTTGGAACTGCAGACTCCCATGGCGATATAACCGGAGGGGGGGCAGCCATGTCAGCTGCGGGTTTAACGATAGACTGTTGTGCCGCATGCGCCGCAAAGTCATGCCTTGTCTTCACAGCCACAGGTTGCGCCTGAGAAACGGGCGTTGGCCGCGATCTCCCGGTTTCCTCGAAGCGGAGATCATCCACCTGTTTTTGCAACTGGGTGATGGTCAGTGTCAGTTGGGCAATTTCCCGCTGGTTACGGTTGCCACGGCCAAGCGATACCACCACAGAAATGGGTAATGCCACCAGGCACAGGAACAACGCCAAACCAGCGATAAATATCAATCCATCCATGGTGCACCTTTAGATCATTTATCGTGGCATCAGTCTTACACCAAAACATAACCGCCGACAATGGATTGATACCGCCAACCCGGCTCAGGCTAATAAAATACCGTTAGCTTGGTGGCTGTTCTTCGGCTGACTCTGGCTGGTTTTTTCTCAGGCGTGGATATTTCCATAACCAGCGCCCGCTGACCATACGCCAATAGAAGAAGACTCCACGCACGGCCCAGTCCAAGAACATCCCCAGCCAGACACCCACCACGCCCATGCCAAGCACGATGCCCAGGATATAGCCAGCGACCACTCGACAGCCCCACATGCCCAACATCGTCACCCACATGGCAAACCGGACATCACGTGCGCCCTTCAACCCGGCGGGTAACACCCAGGACGCGGCCCAAATCGGCATAAACGCGGCGTTGAGCCAAATCAGGATTTTGACCACCTCTTTAACATCGTCTTCCTGGGTATAAAATGAGGCAAACAGCCCGGCAAAGGGGGCGGTTCCCCAGGCAATCACCGTCAGGCCAATCGTCGCCAGCCAAAAGACGTGCTTCATCTGCCGCTCGGCCTGAGCAATTTGCCCTTTCCCCAGACGCCTACCGACGATAATGGTCGAAGCAGATCCCAAGGCATTCCCCGGCAGGTTAATCAGGGCCGCGATAGAGAAAGCGATAAAGTTACCGGCGATAACGTTGGTCCCCATCCCCGCCACAAACATTTGTGTCAGCAGTTTGCCAGCGTTGAACAGCACCGATTCGATACTGGCGGGAATACCAATCCCCAGCACCTCACGCAGGATGCTGCTGTTGAGTGGCGTAAAATAGCTTTTGAGCGTAATACGCAGCGCCGGATTAAAGCCCACCGCCAGAACGGCAATAATGGCGATCGCGCCGATATAGCGGGCAATGGTCAGCCCCAGCCCCGCGCCAACAAAACCCAGGCCTTGCCAGCTAAATACCCCATAAATCAGCGTACTGCTGATGAGGATGTTGAGGATATTCATACCGCCATTGATCAACAGCGGGATCTTGGTGTTACCCGCCCCACGCAGGGCGCCGCTACCAATCAGGGCGATGGCGGCTGCCGGATAGCTCCAGACGGTGGTTTGCAGATAAGAGAGCGCCAGCGCTTTGACTTCGGGCGTGGCTTCACCGGCGATCACGTTAATGATCTGTTGCCCGGCCAAATGGATCCAAACCGCCAGCAGCACCGCCAGCACGGTCATTAATACCAGCGACTGGCGTGCCGCCGCCCGCGCCCGTTTGCGATCGCGGGTGCCAAGGCTAAAGGCCACCACCACCGTGGTGCCCAGATCCACCGCCGCGAAAAAGGCCATGATGACCATGTTGAAGCTGTCTGCCAGGCCAACGCCTGCCATCGACTCTTTGCCGAGCCAACTCACCAGGAAGGTGCTGAGCACCCCCATCAGCAGTACGCAGGTGTTTTCCAGAAAGATCGGTACCGCCAGTGGCGTGATTTCGCGCCAAAAGAGCACCCGATAGCTTTTTCGCTTGGCATACCAATGCGTCTTGGCAACGCGCTGGGGCAGTAGCCCGTGTAAGTTCAAGGTTGACCTGTAGCAAGGAAGTGAAACGTCGTTTCAAATGATGGTTTATCAACGCTTACTCTGCAAGCGTTTTCTTCTCACTATGCGTTACGCAGGATGACTGCGACGCAGAGAAAAATATCGCGCTATTGGTTTACCCCTTACCCCGTAACCAAACCAAATAACGCCCCGATCCCCGATGACACTCCCATGGCCAGTGCGCTCCAGAAGGTAATGCGCATCACTCCAGGGCCGATGGGTGCGCCGCCCACTTTGGCCGAAACGCCCCCAAGCACCGCCAGTGAGACCAATGCTGAGCAGGCAATGGCGGGGATGGTCCATTCAGTTGTCGCGATGGCCGCTACACATAGCGGTAATATTGCCCCGGCAGCAAAACTCAATGCTGAAGCCCACGCGGCCTGTAAAGGACGCGCGGTGGTGATTTCTGAGATCCCCAGCTCATCACGCGCATGGGCACCTAGCGCATCATGGTGCATCAGTTTTTCTGCCACTTGTTTAGCCAGAGCCAAATCAAGCCCCCGATGGACATAAATCGAGGTTAACTCCCGGTGTTCACCCTGAAAATCGCTATTCAGCTCAGCTTGCTCTTCAGCCAGAGCGGCCTTTTCAGTATCAGCCTGGGAAGACACTGAAACATACTCACCGGTTGCCATCGACATCGCACCAGCCACCAAACCAGCCACCCCGGTCAAGAGCAAACTTTGCTGAGTTACGTTAGCCGACGCTACGCCCAACAGCAGACTGGCGGTAGACACTATCCCGTCATTAGCCCCGAGAACGGCAGCCCGCAGCCAGCCTATTTTTTCCATGCTGTGTCGTTCCCGGTGCATTTTGTTTCCCTTTATTGACCCGTAGTATCAAAGTTTATCGAGTCGTTGTTGAATGTCCTGATGGCGGCCTTTATCGGCTAATTCTCTGCCTGGGCGGGCAGGGGCCGCCAGTGCTTTCTGTAAATAGAGTTTGCCCTGTGCCTTATGCCCTTGATCTATCAGAAAGTCACCGTAGAAATAGTTGGGATCGATACCCGTTGGATTAATCTGTAAAGCCTGTTTCAACAACAGTTCAGCCTGCTTGTCATCACCAAAGCCAATGGGCCAGCCAGGAACCTGATAATAGAGGGCGCCAAGACTGGTATAGGCGGAGCCATCCAGCGCCTTGGCATCCAACTTTATTGCCAGTTCCAACTTCATTTTCGCCTCTTTGGCCAGTTCCAAAGCACCCAGCCCCCCTTTCTCACCGGCCCAACTACTCTTGACGATCGCAGACCAGATCAACAGGTCTGCGCGTGATCCGTTAGCTACACTGGCTTTATCCGCAACGGCGCTGAGTTGTTCCAGACAGCTTTCTTTCTGTTTCGCCGCAACCTGATACTGGCAAACTGCCCATTGGTTCTGAATATCGGCCAAATCACTCTGGGCAACAGCGGTTGTACTACCAAAGAGCGTCAACACCAACAATAACTTTTTCATCGCGAGTCCTTCTTCTCAAGGGCAGCATTGGCATGGCGGGCAATAATATGCCGCTGTTTAGCCAGCGCTTTATCGACCACTGCAGGGAACAGTGCATTAAGTTTGACAAAGAACCGCTCTGGCCAACCCAACCATCGTCGTTTTATCTGTTTGTTTAACGCAACAATCACCTCATCAGCAACCCATTCAGCACTGTCACTTTTGGTGCCTAACTCAGCATTCATGGCATTAACAGCCGCAGAGTTAAGCGTGGTTTGGGTCGCCCGGGGGGCAAAATAGAGCACGTTAATGGATGAACCGGCAAGTTCTCTGCCGAGTGCTTCACTAAAACCGCGCAGCGCGAACTTGCTCGCGCAATACACGCTATATCCGGCATAACCAATGCTGCCAAAGCTGGAACCGATATTCATAATGATGCCGGGCCGGTCTATATAAGGCAGTAAAGCCCGAGTCAATAATATTGGAGCCTGGATATTTACGGCTAACTGCTGCATTATTTGTTGTTCGCTTTGATCCTCAAGCCAGGCAAAATGATTGGCCCCGGCATTGTTGATCAGGATATCAATACGCTGTTGTTGGCAAAGCAGCTCAACTTGCTGTGTCAATTGCGTGAAATCGCCAAGATCGGCGATCCAAACCTGATGTTTTTCCGGGTGGGGCAATGTGTTAAGCAGCGCGGTGAGCGCCGTTTCATTACGCCCATGTAATATTAGACAAGCCCCCTGCTTTGCCAAGGCATGAGCCAGTGCCTGGCCAATACCGCCACTGGCACCGGTAAGCAAAATACAGCTGTTGTCGAGCCTCATTGTGCTGGCTCCATCAGGCCACGCAGCATGTCGCCATAAAGTTGGTAGACCACTTTGGCAGTATGGATAATCGCGGCACGATCTTCGCTCTTTTCCACCTGGTCCATTAATGATGCAAAAAAGGCCAGATGTTCTTTGTCCAGTTCCCCATGCGAGCTGAGGTAACTCATGGCTTTCTCTGGTAATCCCAGTCCCTGTTTAAGCTGCTCGGCAACGGTGGTGGCAATGGCGACGCTGGTGCCCTCAAGGACATGCACCATACCGAAAATACCCATAGGGTTGAGGCGAGAGACGTGATCGTAGAGGAACGCAATCATCAACTCGATTGCCAATACCGGCTGGCCATAACGAACCGCTTCAGCATCCCCACCACACGTCCTGATATCATTTAATATCCATTCCTGATGGCCATACTCTTCATCAATATATTCGGCAATGGCTCCGCGAACCCATTCATATTCTGAGTTCATCCGGCCGCCCGCTGTCATCAATAAAGGCACGGTATGGCTGACATGATAAAAAGCCTGTGTCAAAAAGGCGATATACATTTCGGCATTAATATTTCCGCAGCGGCAAGCTTCTATGACCGGGGCGGAAATGAGCTTCTCTCTGTCCACCGCCGTCTCTCGCTGTAACAATTGATAAAAACTCATGTGATATCTCCCGCGATTAACTGATGAATATGTGTGTGATAGGTGGACAAAATCTGCTGTCTTTTCGGGCGCCCATTGGTGGTTAATAAACCGTTTTCAACCGTTAACGGTGCCAAAAAATAATGATGGATCCGTGCATAGTCAGGTAACCGTCCATTAAGTTGAGATAGCTGCTCGGCAAGGCTACTTTCATAACCGGCTGTCACTTGGATCAGCGCAACATTTACGGGTAAACCATCACCAAAGATGACCATGCGGGATATTGCTGGAAAAAGCTGAGCCTCTGCCTCGATCCATTCCGGTGAAAAATTTCGGCCAAAGGCGGTGATCTGAATATTCTTTTTGCGGCCGGTGATATGAAGGAAGCCTTGGGCATCAAAATGGCCGAGATCGCCAGTTGCTACCGGGGATCTTGCAGCAGGTTCCCCCAGATATCCCAGCATTGTCGCGCCAGAAATCAAGATCTCCCCATCCGGTGCGATGGTTATCCGGCAGTGCGCTAACGGTTCACCTACCGAGCCAGACAATGCACGCCCTGGCGCATTGAGAGCAACAACCGAGCCACATTCTGATAAGCCATACCCTTCAAAAACCGGCAAACCCAACTGATGCGATTTAACCACTAAATCCGCAGCAACCTTACCCCCGCCGACGGCAACAAAACGCAGGCTCTCCGCCAACCCTGGGTTGTGGGTGCACAACATGACGAATAGACGCAGCAATTCAGGTACCAATACCAGACTGTGCGGCCGCCATTGTGTAATGGCTTGGGCAAGGATCTGAGCGGAAAACTGGCTAGAGCCTGTCAACCCCACTTCCGCCAGCGAGGGGATACGGCTACATACGCCACTGAGCAACGGAACATAAAGCCCGGTAATGTTTTCAAGCAAGGTCGACAGTGGCAGCAATGTCAGATGCTGCTGTATGTTTGCCGCAGCAACCCGCTCGGCAAGCGCCAGACTGACCTGCATCAAGTGCTCCTGACTCAAACATACCCCTTTGGGATGCCCGGTTGTCCCTGATGTATAGGAGATTTTGGCCGTATTAGCGGGTAATTCAGCAACAGATAATGGCTGCCGACGTTGCAGAGGGTAATCAAGGAAAGGGGTCGTTATCCACCCTTGCCGGGCAGGTCCAATCAAGGCATCGGCACCGCTACTTTCCAACAACCAGTCTTGTTGTTCGGCACTGAAAAAAAGGGGTACCGGTATAATGACAATATTGGCTAACAAGCAAGCCAGATCGATCATGGCCCACTCCAGGCCGTTATTCAAAAACAGGGCCAGCCGCGATATTTTCTCATTACTGAGTCGCTCGGCCAGAGAGGTGGTTTGCCGCAATAAATCAGCGTAGCTGATGCTCTGCTGACTATCACATAACGCAGGGCGAGAGCCATCTGTGACCGCAATGTGTTCAATTCGCTCAAAAAGGATCATAGCTGCACGCTCATTTGCACGGGAAAGATATCCGGCATGGGGCCAAACAATGAAAGCAATAAGCTGGTTTCACTCAGAATTTGGCGGCCTTGTTTAAGATCGCCAACCATGACACAGGGCTGCCCCTGATAATATTCTCCCCAGGCCTGGGCATCTTCACCCATTCGATCCGGTAATGCAGGGGCGAGTTCCAGAGGGGTCAGGTGCAACCGGTGGAAGATATTTCTCAACTTTTTGGTCCCGGTAAATGCCACGTATTCGAATTGGTTTTCGTAGAGTAGCCGGCAAATCGCCGCAAACATGATCCGGGCATTTCCGGATTCAGAACAGGCAAAGTTTCCTATTTCAACCAGACGGTTACGTGGCAAGATTATTCCCGTCTGCGCGACAGCCACCTCTTCAATCTGCGCATCCAGATAACGCTCAAGGTACAGCACCGAGTTGTCAGCACGGTTCAGACCACAGGCACCAACCAGAACGCCATCAGCGCGGTACATGCCTAACAGATAAGGCAGGAAGTGAGGAATGAGCGCATTAAACTGCCGACCATATTCGTGCTGTATATAAGCCTGTAATAAGGCCCTGTGCTCATGGTCCTCAGCAAACGACAGCTGGTACGGTGCCTGGATATGCATACTCATCATCGCGCCCCTCTGACTGATAATGAGCAGTGTAGCGATGCAAGCTTAAGAAAGAGTTAAGGCGGAGAGAACACAGCCCCCTATTTAAAACCCAACGCCATCAAGCAAGCTGACTGCTTTATACACTATTTCCCTTCACCGTTAACCTCAGGTAGTATCACCATAAACTGTATAAAAAAACAGGTAACAACATGCAACCCTTACTGCTGCATTCCGCCAAGATTTCCCGTGATCAATTCCGTGGTGAAACCATCACCAACGGCAAGTTTCTGAACTGCGATTTCTCCGGCACCGATCTGACTGATACCCAGTTTATCGGCTGTGTTTTCTATGATGAAGAGACCCAGCTCGGGTGTAACTTCAGCCGCGCGGTGTTGAAAGATGCCAGCTTTAAAAGCTGCGATCTCTCACTGGCCGATTTCAGAAATACCCAGGCCCTCGGCCTGGAGATCCGCGAATGCAAGGCACAGGGGGCTGATTTCTGTGGTGCCAGCTTTATGAACATGATTTCGCAGCGCAGCTATTTTTGCAGCGCCTTTATCATCAAAAGCAATCTGAGCTACAGCAACTTCTCCAAGGTGGTACTGGAGAAATGTGAGCTGTGGGAAAACCGCTGGAGTGGCGCTAACGTGTTGGGAGCCAGCTTTATTGGCTCCGATCTGTCCGGCGGGGAGTTCAACCAGTTTGACTGGCGGGCCGCCACCTTCAACCACTGCAATCTGACTGGCGCAGAGCTGGGGGAGATGGATATCCGCCAGGTTGATCTGGAGGGAGTACAGCTGGATAGCCAGCAGGTCGTTGGATTAATCGATCGGCTGGGGATAATCCTGGTCAGTGACTCCTGATTACCAGCCGCCATCACAGTGCCTAATACGACATTACGATTAATCATCGGCCATCGCCTTGATTTTATTGCGCCCTTCGCCAATGATTCCAAATACCTTTCCCATCCTCAAGGATCCCTATGAACCCATCGGCCACTGTTCTCTACACCGATAGCGACTTTTTCAGCCCCTATGCCATGTCGACCTTTGTGGCGCTCACGGAGAAAGGCATGCCGTTTACCGTCAAGCCGGTGGATCTTTCACTGGGGGAACAGCAAAGCCAGGCCTACGGCAGCCTGTCATTAACGCTGCGGGTGCCGACGTTGGTGATGGGTAGCTTCCAGCTTTCCGAGTCTTCCGCCATTGAGGAATATTTGGAAGAACTCCACCCAGCTCATCCGCTCTACCCGCGTGACATCAAACAGCGCGCCAAAGCCCGTGAAATCCAGGCCTGGTTGCGTAGCGATCTGTTGTCGTTGCGGGCCGAACGCCCAACCGAGGTAATTTTCAGCGCGGGTAAATTTGCCCCATTGAGTGCGGATGCCCAACGGGCAGCCAACAAACTGCTGACTGCGGCGCAAAAGTTGCTGAGCCACGGCCAGGATCATCTGTTCCACGAATGGTGTATCGCCGATACCGATCTGGCCCTGATGCTCAACCGGCTGGTGATACACGGCGATCAGGTACCGGAACCGCTGCGCCACTATGCACAAAAACAGTGGCAGCGCCCATCGGTGCAGGCGTGGTTGGCATTACCAGAGAAAATACGGAGCTAAAAAAACCGGCGGCCACGACGCCGCCGTTCTCAACGGTGAGAAACATCACTTCTTGCTCGGAGGAAACGCTCCCCAGCGTAGGCCACCGGGGAGCGTTCAAGTCTTGAGGGTTAACAGCTCACGTCAATACACAGGTATTTCAGTTCCAGATACTCTTCGATGCCGTAGCGGGAGCCTTCGCGCCCCAGCCCAGACTGTTTGATACCGCCGAAAGGCGCTACCTCGTTGGAGATCAAACCGGTATTGATACCCACCATGCCGTATTCCAACGCCTCCGGCACCCGCCATTGACGGGCGGCGTTTTGCGTAAACAGGTAAGCAGCCAGACCAAATTCGGTATCGTTGGCCATCGCGATAGCTTCTGCTTCATCATGGAAACGGAACAGCGGTGCAACCGGGCCAAAGGTTTCTTCTTTGGCAAAGCGCATCTGCTGGGTCACACCGGTAACCACCGTCGGCTGGAAGAAGGTACGGCCCAACGCATGCGGTTGCCCGCCGGTCGCGATCTGTGCCCCTTTGATCAGCGCATCATCAATGTGGCTCTGCACTTTTTCTATCGCAGCCTCATCGATCAGCGGCCCCTGCGTCGTCCCTTCCTGTGTGCCATCACCGACTTTCAGTTGTTCAACCGCGGCCACCAGCTTATCCACCAGGCGATCGTAGATGCCGTCCTGCACGTAAATACGGTTGGCACAAACGCAGGTCTGCCCGCTGTTGCGGAATTTGGAGGCCATGATCCCGGCAACGGCTGCGTCCAGATTCGCATCGTCAAACACAATCACTGGTGCGTTGCCGCCCAGTTCTAATGAAAGCTTTTTAATGGTTGGCGCACATTGCGCCATCAGGATGCGCCCAACCTCGGTCGATCCGGTAAAGCTCAGCTTGCGTACTACCGGGCTGTCACACAGCACTTTGCCCACCTGAGCCGCTTCGCCGGTTACTACTTGCAATACGCCTGCGGGAATACCGGCATCCTGCGCCAGTTTGGCCAATGCCAATGCCGTCAGCGGCGTTTGCTCAGCCGGTTTGACGATCATGGTGCAGCCTGCTGCCAACGCTGGGGCCGCCTTACGGGTGATCATCGCTGCTGGGAAGTTCCACGGCGTGATCGCCGCGCAGACGCCGATCGGTTGTTTCACCACAACCAGACGTTGCGAAGCCTGTGGTGCCTGTAATACGGCGCCGTCTACACGCTTGGCTTCCTCAGCGAACCAGGTAATAAACGAGGCAGCATAGGCCACTTCGCCACGCGCTTCCGCCAGCGATTTACCCTGCTCAGCGGTCATCAGCTGCGCCAGATCTTCCTGAGCCGCCATGATTTTATCGGCCCAAGCCAGCAACAATACGGAACGCTGCTTGGCGGTCTGTTGCTTCCAGCCGATTTGTGCCTGCTGCGCGGCGTTAATTGCCTGCTGGGTTTCCTCTGCGCTCACCAGAGGCACCGTTGTCAGCTCCACTCCGTTGGCCGGGTTGATCACGGCTTCACGTTTGCCGCTGCGCGCATCACACCACTCGCCATTAATCAGGCATTGGCTACGCAGCAGATCGGGGTTTTGCAGTTTCATGAATATTGCTCCTTATTGGGCCAGCGCGCGGGAAAGGATTGCCAGCGCCTGGTTAAACTGGGCATCAGGAATGGTCAGCGGGTACAGGAAACGGATCACGTTACCGTTCACCCCACAGCTGAGTAGCAACAGTCCTGCTTCCTGGGCTTTTTGCTGTACCTGACGGGTAAACTCCGGCGACGGTTTACCGGTTGCCGGGTCGTTGAACTCTACCGCCACCATGGAACCCAGCGCGCGAATATCTACAATCGCCGGGCAGTGGCTACGTGCCTGTTGCAGCACTTCCACCAAATGTTGCCCCAAACGCTGGGAGCGTTGGCACAGTTGTTCTTCTTCAATCACGTCCAATACCGCCAGCGCGGCAGCAACGGCTAATGGGTTACCGGCGTAGGTACCACCAAGGCCACCAGGGGCCGGGGCATCCATCACTTCAGCACGGCCCGCCACGGCAGACAACGGCATACCACCAGCCAGGCTCTTCGCCATGGTGATCAGGTCCGGTTTCACCGCATAGTGGTCCATCGCAAAAAGCTTGCCGGTACGAGCAAAGCCGGTCTGCACCTCATCGGCGATCAGCAGGATACCGTGTTGGTCACACAGCGTACGCAGCGCCTGCATGAATTCTGCCGGAGCCACGTTAAAGCCCCCTTCCCCCTGCACCGGCTCCAGTACAATCGCGGCAACCTGCTTAGGATCGATATCGGCCTTAAAGATGCGTTCCAGGCTATTCATGGCATCTTCGGTGCTGACACCATATAGCGCATTCGGATACTGGCCATGGAACACGGAGCCAGGGAACGGGCCAAAGCCCAACTTGTAAGGGGCCACTTTACCCGTCAGTGCCATGGTCATATAGGTACGGCCATGGAATCCGCCGCCGAAGGTGATCAGGCCTGGGCGCCCGGTGTAAGCACGAGCGATCTTCACCGCGTTCTCTATCGCTTCTGCGCCAGTGGTGAAGAAGGCGGTTTTACAGGTGCCTTCGATCGGAGCACGTTGGTTGATGCGCTCTGCCAGCGAAATATAGCTTTCATAAGGCACGATCTGGTATGCCGTATGGGTAAACGCCTGAAGCTGCTTTTCAATGGCGGCGATCACCTTGGGATGACGGTGGCCGGTATTGAGCACCGCAATGCCCGAGGCAAAGTCGATCACCTCATTGCCTTCCACATCCCACAGGGTGGCATTTTCTGCACGCTCGGCGTAAAAACCACACATCACGCCAATCCCTCTTGGGGTAGCGGCCAGACGACGTTGATTCAGTTCTGCGTTTTTCATGCTGTTCTCTCCGGGCGGGACCAGTTATCGGTTTTGTTCACAAACGTGAAACATTGCGTTTATTTACACCTGATGTGGCCCTATAATCGAGTGCCAGTTACGATTAATTGAGGGATCCAATTGCGCTCATTGAGTGGTGACCTGCTGCTGCAACGCCTCGGCGAGCAGCCCGATGATAAACTGCACAAGCGGTTATACAATGCCATTCGTACCAGTATTCTGGACGGCAGCCTGCCCCCTTCCAGCCGCCTGCTGGCGTCACGCGATCTGGCAAAAGAGCTGGGTCTCTCACGTAATACGGTTTTAACCGTTTATGAACAATTACTGGCGGAAGGATATGTGTTTTCGCGCCAGGGAAGTGGAACCTTCGTCGCAGAAACGGTACCCGACAGCTGTTTATCCACCGCCAGCCAGCCGATTGCCGTTGACGGTGAGCAACGGCGTGCCGAGCTGTCACAACGTGGCATCACGCTACTGCAACACGCCAGCGCTAGCCCGAAACAGTGGGGAGCGTTTATTCCCGGCGTCCCCGACGTGAATGCTTTCCCGCATCACATCTTCAGCAAACTCCAGGCACGCATCAGCCGCCGCCCGACCTCACAGCGCTTAACCTACAGCAACCAGGGCGGCAGCCCGGAGCTGCGGCATGCGTTGGTGGACTATCTACGGGTGTCGCGTTCGGTGCGCTGCTCGCCGGAACAAATTCTGATCACCGAAGGCATTCATCAGGCGATCGATCTGGTCACCCGCATGCTGTGTAATCCTGGAGATGACGCCTGGATCGAGGAACCTGGCTATTGGGGGATCCGCAATATCCTGCGCATGAACGGCGTCAATATCTGCCCCTGGGCGGTGGACGAGGCCGGGATGGTGCCACCAGAACAACCGGCGGCCTTGCCACGGCTGATTTTTGTCACCCCTTCGCACCAATACCCGTTGGGCTCGGTCATGAGCCTGGCTCGTCGGCAACGGCTGCTAGCTTTGGCCCGTGCGGCTGGCGGCTGGATCGTGGAAGATGATTATGACAGTGAATTTCGCTTCTCTGGCCAACCTATCCCGGCCTTGCAGGGGTTGGAAGCCGATGCGCCGGTGATCTACATCGGCACCTTCAGCAAAACGCTCTATCCGGCCCTGCGGCTGGGCTATGTGGTGCTCCCCAAGCCATTGATGGACGAGTTAAAAACGGCTCACGCCGAGCTTTATCGTGGCGGTCATTTGATCATTCAGGCGGCGCTGGCGCAGTTTATTCAAGAAGGCCACTATACGGCACATATCCGCCGCATGCGGTTGCTGTATGCCAAGCGGCGTGGGTTCCTCACCGCGTTGATTGAACAGCATCTGGGTAAGCAGGCGTTGAGCGAGTTCAACAGCAACGCTGGGCTGCATCTGGTGCTCAACCTGCCAGATGATGCAGACGATGTCGCCATCGCTGCGGCGGCCAATGAACGCGGGGTGCTGGTAAGAGCGTTGTCACGGTATTACATGCTGCCAAACGCGCGACGCGGGCTGCTGATGGGCTTTGCTTGTGTGCCAGAAGAACAAATGGCGGCGGCGTTTGACGTGTTGTTGGAGTGTATAGGTCCCTCACCCTAACCCTCTCCCACAGGGAGAGGGAACCGATCGAGTGGGCTGAAAGTATCGTGATTCTTCATGAGCACCGGCTGATTCGCCTTGGCTGAAGGGGGCGCTCGCGTTTGCTGAGATTGCCTATTTACTGCCAAAAGAGCAGGGACTAACAGCTCCCTCTCCCTGTGGGAGAGGGTTGGGGTGAGGGGGCATCAATCCAGCAGGTGGTTGATATCATCCTGGGTGGATGGGGGATCCTGACGCATCCCCTTGGTCAGCCACAGCAGATAAATAAAACCAGCAAACAGCCAGGTGAAGCCCACTTTCAGCGCTTCGGGATCCAGGTTGACCCACAGCCACACTGACATACCGAAGCCAATCAGCGGCAGCAGGCCGTATTTGAACATCGCGTTCAGCCCACGGCGTTTTTGGTTGATCAGGAAATGTTTGATCACGCTGAGGTTAACGAAGGTGAATGCCCCCAGTGCGCCAAAGCTGATCATCGACACCACCATGCTCAAATCCATCCACAGCGCCAGCAACGAGATGATGGCGACAAACACAATCGCGCGCCACGGAGTGCGGAAACGAGGGTGCAGATGGTAGAACACTTTACGCGGCAACACGCCTTCACGCCCCATGGCGTAGAAGATACGTGAGACACCGGTTTGTGCAGACATGGAAGAGGCATACACCCCGGTGAGGTAAGTGGCCATAAAGAAGTTGTACATCCACTTGCCGCCCACGTGTTCTGAGATAATCAGGCTGGCGGTATCCTGATGCGGGATCAGCGATTGCCAGTCAGGATAGGCCAGATGCGCGGCGTAGGAGACGGCAACAAAGATGCCACCGGCACAGATCACGGTAATCAGGATCGCGCGCGGCAGAGTACGTTTGGCGTCGGCGGCCTCTTCGGCCATGGTGGCAATAGCATCAAAACCCAGGAAGGCCAGGCACAACACCGCAGCACCGGCGATCAGGCCAGAGAAGTCACTGGCATCCACCAGCAGCGGTTTCATCAATGACGCCGGGCTGAGGTCGGCCTCGCTAAATGCCAGCACGATAAACAGCACGATAAACACCATCTGCAAGGCAATCAGCGTGAAATTCACCGAGCTAAGCAGGCGCACGCCCAGAATATTCAGCGCGCTGACGCTGGCAATGGAGCCAAGAATAAACACGTAAGCAGGGATCGATGGGAATGCCTCGTGCAAGAAGATACCTAAAACCAGATAGTTAAGCATCGGCAGGAACAGATAATCGAGGATCTGCGCCCAACCTACCAGGAAACCGGTTTTACCACCAAAACTGCGCTGTACGTAGGAATAGGCCGAACCTGCCAGCGGCATGGCGTTGGTCATCCGGCAATAGCTCAGGGCGGTAAACAGGATGGTCACGATGGTAACCAGATAAGCGACGGGTAAGTGACCCTGGCTTAACACGGTAACCTGACCGTAGGTGGTAAACACGCCCAGTGGCACCATATAGGCAAGGCCAAACGCAACCAGGGCGGGGGTTTTAAGAACTCGTTGCAACCGAATGTTTTGCGGCATTACCGTATCATCTCCTGGCGCAGCTCAGCGCTATTCAGGGCCAATCCCAATAGGCTATTTGATTCGCTGCGGTAAAAACAAGGGGACGGATTCTGGCACAAGTTAGGCTGCCGGGGAAGCTAACAATCCGCTTTCAGAAAACCGGGTGGCAATAGGTAAAGAACTGGGGCACAACCCGTTGATTTATTGTTTGCAGGATGAGGAAAAGCGGTAAAAATTACCCTTCACGGCAATGTGCCGAATTTGTAGAGGCGCTGCATGCAACGCCCCCAGGTAAAAATGACCGCTTAATTCACATTGCTATCAGGATTGATAGCTGATCTTCCCGCCAACCAACGTCCGCTCGATGCGGGTTTGGTACAGTTTCTCTGCCGGTTGCTCAAACAGATTATGGTGCAGGACGATCGCATCGGCAAATTTGCCCACTTCCAGCGAGCCAATGTACTGCTCTTTGGCGATCATATAGGCCGCATCGATGGTGGCTGCGCGCAGTGTCTCGATCAGGGTCAGATCGCGATCGTTGTCCAGGCGTGGCCCGGCAGGATTACCTTCGCTATCCCAGGCGCGGCGGGTCATCCCCACCTGCAGGTTATACCACTCATCCAAGCGATCGATGGGCCAGTCGCTGCCATAGGCCAGCCGCGCACCGGCATCCAGGAAGCGTGCCGCGGGCTCAAGGTGAGGGAAACGGGCTTCACCCAGCATCTCGCGCTCTTCATCGATCAACACGCCCGGTAAACCGGCCCACTGGAACGAAAGCACCGCCGTTGCCGCCAAAGAGGCAAAGCGCGCGTACTGATGCGGCGCAACCAATTCGTTATGGGCCAAGCCTGGGCGGATATCCTTGCCCGGGCAAGCCGCACGCATTAGCTCAACCGCATCCAGCACCTGCTCGATTGCGCCATCGCCTACCGTATGGGTATGCGGATGCAGGCCAGCGCGGCCACACTCGACGATCAGCGCGTTCAGCACCGGCGTGGTGAAGTAGAGATCGCCATAACGCTCACTCTTGGCTTCCCCATGATGTTCACGATAAGGCTCTAGCAGCGCCGCCGTCATAGTCGGTGGCTGCAACACGCCGTCGACGAACAGCTTGAGATGGCCAACAGAGATCCCGGCCTGCGGCGTCCAAGGCTGGCTACTCCACCGTTCGGCAAAGGCGACAACCTCTTGCACCGCACGGGCTGCGTCTTCCGGCCCTTGTACGCTGTCTGGTGTGACTTCTTTGGCCCCCAGCACACGTAAGGTCAGCTCACCGCGATCGCGCAGTACGGCGAAAGCCTCCAACTGTTCCGCAAACACGCGGGTATCCATCACAGTGGTCACGCCTTGCGTATGCAGCACCTGCTGCACATGAGCCGCTACCTGCACGTTCTGTTCCGCCGTGCCGGAAGGAATACTGTCAAAGGCGCGCATGGCCGGAGCATCCTCCAGGATCCCGGTCAGTTGACCATCGGCATCGCGGGCGATCTTGCCGTCCGGCGGCACCGGGGTATTTTCATCAATGCCCAGCATCTCCAGCGCACGGCTGTTGGCCGCCAGCGTGTGGCAATCGTTAGAGAACAGTGCCACCGGGCGGCGAGTGTTGAGGGTGTCCAGCAAGCTACGGCTCATATCCGCGCCAACCGGGATCATCGCCTGACGCTGCCAGGCACGTACCGTCAGCCATTCGTCATCGCCAGCCGGATACTTATCCAGATGCGCCTGAATATGTTGCAGGGTTTGCTCAGCCGTCAGCGCCGCATAGTGCAAGCTGCAACCCTTGAGCTGTTTGCCGCCCCAGAATGGGTGCATATGGCTGTCGATCAGGCCCGGCATCATCATTTTGCCGTGCAGATCGATGCGTTCGGTGGTGGGTGTCGCCAGCGCAAGCACCTGCTCATCAGTCCCTACCGCAAGAATGTATCCCTGCCCTATCGCCAACGCACTACAAACACGATTTTCCGCATCTGCGGTGAAGATAGTGCCGTTGTAATAAATTACCTCGGCTGCTGTTGCCACTGGAGTCATAGTCATTGTCTCGAAACCTCACAAAATGACCTTAAGTATACCAAAAACTCCCCAGCTTGGCCCCTCAGGCAGGGTTACATTGCTTGAAAGCACCAACCCGCTGCCGACCAGGACAAACGATGGGTCAGCCGCAGCGCCCGCAAGAAATCCTCATCGTGCGACACTACCAGCATCGCACCAGGGAACTCCGCCAGCGCCGCTTCAATTGCCTGCGATGAGGCCAGATCCAAATGGTTGGTCGGTTCATCCAGCAGCAGGAGCTGCGCAGGCTCACGCCGCCACAGCACACAGGCCAGCGCCGCTTTCAACCGCTCTCCACCACTCAATGCCGCCAACGGCAGCGTGACCCGGTCGGCATTCAGTTGCAGTTGCGCCAGTTGGCTACGCAACACTCCTTCGGCTAACGGGGTATCCTGTAAACCTAGATGATCGACCACCGAGCGAGTCAGATCGAGCTGGGACAGGTTTTGATCGAGATAGGCCAGCGATACCGAGCAATGGCAATGGCCAGCGCTGGCAGCCAGTTGCCCCAGGATCACCTTCAGCAGCGTGGATTTGCCACAGCCGTTCGGGCCGGTGATGGCCACACGCATCGGGCCATCCATCCTCCAGTCGAGCGGTGGCAAGGAGACGAACGGCAACTGCAACTGTTCCAGTACCAGCACCTGCTTACCCGCGGCTACCGCGCTGCCCGGTAAGGTCAGCATCACCGGGTTATCTTCTTCAACCCGTTCCCTCGCCTCGCGTACCGCTTCATCCAACGTGTTCTTTTGCCCCTGATGCTGTTTACGCAAGGTCCCCATCGTGTCGCGGGCAGCCCCCTTGAGGGCTGCTTTCTCAAAAGAGGCGATATTCAGCGAGTCCACGGTTCTCAGCGTACGGGCGGAGTGACGCTGGTAATTGTCGTGTTCTTTTTGCTGGCGGGCGCGGACGCGCCGTCTTTCCAACGCGGCATGTTCAAGTTGAGCACGTGCCGCCTGTTGCTCTTGCTCCCGCAGCCGATGGTATTCGTGATAATTGCCACCGTAGCTACGTAATGCCTCAGGAGTCAGTTCGACAATCCGCTGCATCCGTGACAGCAGTTGCCGATCGTGGCTGGCAATCAACAGACCGCCGCGCCACTGTCCCAATTGCTGATACAGCCATTCACGGCCCGTGCTATCGAGGTGATTGGTCGGTTCGTCCAGCAACAGGAAATCAGCCCCCGACATTATCGCGCCACACAAAGCCGCACGCATACGTTCGCCACCACTCAGTTCGCTGGCTGGCCGTTGCGGATCAAAATCAGACAATCCCGCCGCCGCAAAAGCCGTGCTCAAGCGATCCGCCAGATCCCACTGGCCCTCAAGACGATCGATATCGTCCAGCCGTGGGCAACCTTGCTCAAGACGGGCCTGGGCGGCAAACACCTCACCGTAGCCCAGCAACGTTGCCAGGGTCGTCTGTTCGGTGAAGTGCGGCTGCTGCGCCACATAGGCAAAGGTTGCCTGCGTCTCAATATGACCTGACGCGGGTTGATCCAGCCCGGCAATCAGACGTAGCAGGCGAGTTTTTCCCACGCCGTTACGCCCCACCAGGCCACAGTGCAGCTGTTCAACGGCCAGATTAAGCGGGCCAAACAGCGTTTCGCCATTGGCAAACTGACAGGTAAATTGATGTAAAACGAAATAAGGGGACTGCGCAAAATGAGCCATAAGCACTCCTGAATGAAATCAAAACCTCCCCATACGGCACGAGCGTGCTCGGTACAGGGCCAGATATCAGCAGGTGTGGTTGTTCATTTTCGGTAATGGCTCCGCAGAGAGAAAAGGGATAAGGCGAGCCGATGTTAGCCGATCTTTTATACCGATTGCAAACATGAGGTCTATCACATTCAGCACATCCGCGTTTCCCAAGTACGCCGACAACGGCTAAATTTATCTCATCCGACCACTTGAGGGTCGTCTATAACTATAACGATAAACCCGATTGGAGACTGCAATGAGTGCTTACCCCAACCTGCTTGCGCCGCTGGATCTCGGCTTCACCACCCTGAAAAATCGGGTGCTGATGGGATCGATGCACACCGGCCTGGAAGAACTGCCTGATGGCCCCGAGCGTATGGCGGCATTCTACGCCGAGCGGGCCGCTGCCGGTGTCGCCCTGATCGTGACCGGCGGTATAGCCCCCAATGAGAAAGGCGTGGTGTATCGCGGAGCATCGGTCCTAAACCAACCACAGCAGGTTGCCCATCACCAGATCGTGACCGAGGCTGTCCATCAGGCTGGGGGTAAGATTGCCCTGCAAATCCTGCATACCGGGCGCTATAGCTATCAGCCACAGCCAGTCGCCCCTTCCGCACTGCAAGCGCCGATCAACCCATTCAGCCCAGCGGCGCTGACTACCCAGGAAGTTGAACAAACCATTGCCGACTTCGCCAACTGCGCAGCATTGGCACAGCAGGCTGGCTATGACGGCGTGGAAGTCATGGGGTCTGAGGGCTACCTGATTAACCAGTTCCTGGTCTCGCGCACCAACCAACGCACCGACCAATGGGGCGGCAGTTTCAGCAATCGCATGCGTTTCGCCGTGGAAATTGTGCGGGCCGTGCGCGAAGCGACCGGGCCGGAGTTTATTCTGATCTACCGCCTGTCGATGCTCGATCTGGTGGAGGATGGATCCAGTTGGCAGGAGATCGAACAGCTTGCCGTGGCGATCGAACAGGCTGGCGCAACGCTGATCAACACCGGTATCGGCTGGCACGAAGCACGTATTCCCACCATCGCCACCATGGTGCCACGCGCCGGGTTCAGTTGGGTGACGCGCAAGCTGATGGGCAAAGTGAAGATCCCGCTGATCACTACCAACCGCATCAACGATCCGGCGGTGGCGGAGCAGGTTTTGGCCGATGGCTGTGCCGACATGGTGTCCATGGCACGCCCGTTCCTGGCAGATGCGGCGTTCGTGCAGAAGGCCGCTGAAGGCCGTGCAGACGAAATCAACACCTGCATCGGCTGCAATCAGGCCTGCCTGGATCAGATTTTCGATCACAAACTCACTTCCTGCCTGGTCAACCCTCGCGCCTGCCGCGAAACCGAAATGCCATTGATCGCCACCGCAACGCCTAAAAAACTGGCCGTGGTGGGTGCCGGGCCAGCCGGATTAGCGTTTGCCACCACCGCCGCCAGCCGCGGGCATCAGGTAACCCTGTTTGATGCCGCCGAGCAGATCGGTGGCCAGTTCAATATCGCCAAGCAAATCCCCGGCAAGGAGGAGTTTCACCAGACGTTGCGCTATTTCCGCCGTCAGTTGGTGCTCAATGAAGTGGAGCTAAAGCTGGGGCAGCAGGTGCAACCGCAGGATCTGGCGAATTTCGATGAGGTGATCCTCGCCTGCGGCATCGTACCGCGTATGCCAGCCATTGCGGGCATCGAACACGCCAAGGTGATGAACTATCTCGATGTTTTGCGGGATAAAAAACCGGTTGGGCAACGGGTCGCCATCATTGGGGCCGGGGGAATTGGCTTCGACGTCGCCGAATACCTCAGCCAGCATGGCACCTCCAGTAGCCTGGATCTGGCAGCGTTTAACCGCGAATGGGGGATCGATTCACAACTAGAGCAGCGCGGGGGGCTGAGCGCCCTAGGGCCGGAAGTGCCATCCTCGCCACGCCAGATATTCCTGTTGCAACGCAAAACCAGCAAGGTAGGTGAAGGCCTGGGTAAAACCACCGGTTGGATCCATCGCACCAGCCTGGCTGTACGCGGCGTGAAAATGCTCAATAGCGTGAACTATCAACGTATTGACGACGAAGGTCTGCATATATTGCGTGCCGAGCAGGAAAGCTGCTTGCCGGTAGATACGGTGGTGATTTGTGCCGGGCAGGAACCGCGCCGTGAATTGCAGCAGCCGCTGCTGGAAATGGGGAAAACGGTGCATCTGATTGGCGGTGCCGACGTGGCTGCCGAGCTGGATGCCCGCCGCGCTATCGATCAGGGCACGCGGCTGGCCATGGCACTGTAATCCATTGATTTTACGGGCGCAGCATGCTGCGCCCCTACATCAATAACGCGCGCCAGACTTGACCGCTTTGAGGATCAAGAACTTCTGGTTGGAGGCCACGGTGGTGCAGTTGCCGAACAAACGCCTCAGCTTCTGGTAGTAATCCAGATGGCGGTTGCCGACGATCCACAGCTCCCCCCCCACTTGCAGGCAACGCTTGGCGTCGCAGAACATCTGCCAGGCGGTGTGATCGGTGATCGCATGCTGCTGGTGGAACGGTGGGTTGCACAGTACCGCCTGCAGGCTTTCACGCTCAATGCCCGCCAGCGAGTTGTTCACCTCAAACTGACAGCGATCCATCTCTTGCGGCAGGTTGTGCGCCACGTTCAGTTCACTGGAAGCCACCGCCATGTAAGACTCATCGACGAAGGTCATCTGCGCTTGCGGGTTCTGCACCAAGGCACGCATCCCGATAATACCGTTGCCACAGCCGAGATCGACAATATGGCCCTGCAAATCCTTCGGCAGATTTTCCAGGAACAGGCGTGCGCCAATATCCAGGCTACCGCGTGAGAACACGTTGGCGTGGTTGTGGATCAGCCAGTCCGTGCTGTCGAGCAGCCAGTCGGTGGTTGCCGGTGCTGCCGGTGGCACGATGTCAGCTACCTGGCAATAAATCAGACGGGCCTTTTTCCAGGCCAGGCTGGTGCGAGTTGGGCCAAGCACCCGCTCAAACACTTGCATGGTCGAGGTATGCACGTCACGCGCTTTGGCACCGGCCACGATCAGCGTATCGGGTGCCACCACATCACGCAGGGCACGTAATTGCTGCTCCAGAAGCGCCAGCGCTTTCGGGATACGGATCAACACCACCGCCGGGTTGGCAGGCAGTTCGGCCAGGCTGTCTTGCAAGGTGACCTGCTCAACATCGAGCTCATTCAGCTTGAGGTTATGGCGCGTCGCCAACTGGCTCATGTAAGAATCGCTGATGCTGAAAGGCTTATAGCCATGCAGAGCACAGGCCAGCGTGCCAAAGTTGTCGTTGAAAATCAGTACCGGGCGTTCACCGATGTCGACATTTTCCAACTGTTGCAGCAGATATTCGTCCGCCGCTTCCCACGCCTGCAGCTGGGTGGCTTCTTCCTGTTGGGGATAACGCTCCAGCTCAAGTTGCTGTGTTCCCAGATCGAGTTGGCTCATTGCCCCTCCTGAATGATAAATTTGGGCTGTTTATCCCCTAAAAACGCTCGGCAGTAAAATGTTTTTTGGGATTAATTGCCCATTAGGGGATTTGAGCAAGAAAACGTCATACAATGCTCGCCCCGGTTTACCACTGAATACTGAATAACATGTCCGAACTGAGCTACCTGCAAGGCTACCCCGATCATCTGCAAATGCAGGTGCAACAACTCATCAAGCAACAGCGGCTGGGCGAGGTTTTGTTGCAACGCTATCCGCAGGTGCATGGCTGCACCACCGACAAGTCGCTTTATCAGTTTACCGTCGATCTGAAAAATCAGTATCTGCGTAATGCTCAACCGCTGAGCAAGGTGGCCTACGACAGCAAAATCCAGGTGATGAAGCACGCCTTGGGGCTGCATACCGCCATTTCTCGGGTGCAGGGTGGCAAACTGAAAGCCAAAGCCGAGATCCGCGTGGCGACGGTGTTTAAAAACGCCCCAGAACCTTTCCTGCGCATGATCGTCGTCCACGAGTTGGCGCATCTGAAAGAGAAAGACCACAACAAGGCGTTTTACAGCCTGTGCTGCCATATGGAACCCAGCTATCACCAGTTGGAGTTTGATACCCGTCTGTATCTGACCCATCTCTCATTATTCGGCGAACTCTATGAGTAATAAGACTTTTTAAGCAAATATTCGCCTATTCTCTGCGGCGTGATAATCTGGTTCCTTGAGCTATCTTCCTGTGGAAACTGGAGTCACCCATGATTCGCTTTGCTGTTGTCGGCACCAACTGGATCACCGAACGTTTTATCGATGCGGCTCACGAAAGCGGCAAGATGAGGCTGACCGCCATCTATTCGCGTAAGCTCGAACAGGCGCAGGCCTTTGGCGCCAACTATCCGGTCGAACACTTCTTTGATTCGCTGGAAGCGCTGGCGCAATCCGACGTGATTGATGCGGTGTATATTGCCAGCCCCAACTCTCTGCACTGCCAACAATCTCTGCTATTCCTGAGCCATAAAAAGCATGTGATTTGCGAGAAGCCGCTGGCGTCAAATCTGCGCGAAGTGGAACAGTTGGTGGCCTGCGCACGGGAACATCAGGTGGTACTGTTTGAAGCGTTCAAAAGCGCCCACTTGCCCAATTTTCTTATCCTGCAACAGGCATTGCCGAAGATTGGCAAACTGCGTAAGGCATTTATCAACTATTGCCAATACTCCTCCCGCTATCCCCGCTACCTGGCCGGTGAAAACCCGAACACCTTCAACCCGCACTTTTCCAACGGCTCGATCATGGACATTGGCTATTACTGCGTGGCCAGCACCGTGGCGCTGTTTGGTGCACCGCAGTCGGTATTGGCTAGCGCAACATTGCTTGATACCGGGGTGGATGCCCACGGCAGCGTGTGCCTGAACTATGGTGACTTTGACGTGGTGATCAGCCATTCCAAGGTCAGCAACTCGGACATTCCGAGTGAGATCCAGGGCGAAGAGGGCACGCTGGTGATCGAAAAAATCTCCGAAGCCCAAGGCGTGGTGCTGACGCCTTGCGGTGAAAATAGCCAAGTACTGACCCAGCCGCAACACATCAATACCATGCTGTATGAAGCGCAAGTGTTTGCCGAACTGGTAGAAAAACGGCAGGTCGAGCATGAGGGCCTGGAAAATTCCCTGATCGTCGCCAGCCTGCTGACGGAGATCCGCCGTCAGACCGGCGTAGTCTTCCCCGCTGACGGAGAATAAAATGAAACCGCTGTTGTTGATGCAAACCGGTGATGCACCGCAGATGATCCAGCAGGAGCAGGCCAATTTTGAGCAGATGTTCCTAAAACAAGGGAATATCGATGCAGATCGCGTGCATATCGTGCACGTCCTTGCCGGTGAGACACCGTTTCCCCCAGAAGATTACTGCGGAGTGGTGATCACCGGTTCAGCAGCTATGGTGACCGAACGGCTTCCCTGGAGCGAACACGCAGCGGAATGGTTGCGCCAGGCAATGCAAATCAATCTGCCGATCTTTGGCGTGTGCTATGGCCACCAGCTTTTGGCTTATGCGCTGGGCGGCGAGGTGGGTTACCACCCGCAGGGCATGGAGGTTGGCACTCTCGAGATCGAGTTATTACCCGCTGCCCGCTCAGATAAGCGTATGGCTCCCCTGCCTGCGCGCTTCAACGTGAACCTGATCCATGCGCAAAGCGTATTAACGCCGCCGCCAGGGGCTGAAGTGCTTGCTCGCTCGCAACAGGACGCCTGCCAAATCCTGCGTTACGGCGATAACGTCCTGACCACCCAGTTCCACCCGGAATTTAACGGGGCGATCATGCAGCGCTACCTGAGCTGGCTCAGCGAGTTGGAACCGGCCAAGCAGAAAATTTATCAGCTTAAACAACAACAGGTTAGCGATACGCCATTCAGCCAGCAGTTACTGCAAGACTTTGTCGCCAGCCTTGGGGCCCAGCAGCCATTGGCCGCAGTCGGTTAAGGTTGGCTACCATAATCTGTTATCCGGGGCGCTAGACGCCCTGCGATTATTTGGCAAATAGCCATAAACGCCAAATGTTATGACGATCACACAAATGTAAACAGCATGTTATCAATCATTGATCCATGCAGGTAATTTCATCTTCTCCCCTTTTCAAGATCCCCCGTTTACTGAATACTGGCATAGCAAACATACTTAGTTACAGATATGACGATAAGTTGCCCGGCCACGTTTCAGCCGAGGCGCAGCAATCTGTACATCACATTCTCAGGGAGCGGAAACGCAAGAGCATCATGAATAAACTATTACTACGCATCACTCAGGGCAGTCTGGTTAAGCAAATATTGATCGGCCTGGTAGCGGGCATTGTGGTGGCACTGGTTTCGCCAGCCGCCGCCACAGCAGTTGGCCTGCTCGGCTCGCTGTTCGTTGGCGCGCTGAAGGCGGTGGCACCGCTGCTGGTGTTGATCTTGGTCATGGCTTCCATCGCCAACCATAAGCAGGGCCAGAAAACCAACATCCGCCCCATCCTGTTCCTCTACCTGTTAGGCACCTTTGCTGCCGCACTTACTGCCGTATTGGTCAGCTTTATTTTCCCTTCCACGTTGGCGCTGGCCGTGGGCACCACCGACATCAACCCGCCGGGTGGCATCGTTGAAGTGCTCAAAGGCTTGCTGATGAGCGTGGTGGCGAACCCATTCCATGCGCTGATCAACGCCAACTATATCGGCATCCTGGCCTGGGCCGTGGGGTTGGGGCTGGCACTGCGTCATGCCTCTGATACCACCAAATCGCTAATCACCGACATGTCCCATGCCGTGACCATGGTGGTTCGTGCGGTGATCCGCTTTGCGCCGCTGGGTATCTTTGGCCTGGTGGCGTCAACCCTGGCCGATACCGGCTTTAGCGCGCTGTGGGGCTATGCCCAACTGCTGTTCGTGCTGATCGGCTGTATGCTGCTGGTGGCGCTGGTACTGAACCCGCTGATCGTCTACTGGAAAATCCGCCGCAATCCTTATCCACTGGTGTTCACCTGCCTGCGCGAAAGCGGCGTTACCGCCTTCTTTACCCGCAGCTCCGCAGCCAACATTCCGGTGAATATGGAGCTGAGCAGAAAGCTGAATCTGAACGAAGATACCTATTCGGTTTCTATCCCTCTGGGGGCGACCATCAACATGGCCGGTGCCGCGATCACCATCACCGTGCTGACGCTGGCTGCGGTTCATACGCTGGGCATTCCGGTGGATGTGCCGACTGCACTGCTGTTGAGCGTGGTGGCTGCGATTTGCGCCTGTGGGGCTTCCGGCGTAGCCGGTGGTTCACTGCTGTTGATCCCGCTGGCTTGCAACATGTTCGGCATTCCTAACGAAATTGCGATGCAGGTCGTTGCCGTCGGCTTTATCATCGGCGTACTGCAGGACTCGGCAGAAACCGCGCTCAACTCCTCCACCGACGTGCTGTTTACCGCAGCGGCCTGTCAGGCGGAAGACCAGCGTTTAGCCAATGAAGATCCGCTGAAAGTTCGCTAAGTCCCCTCACCCCAACCCTTATGTCTTGATCTTCTCCGCCTTAGCGGAGAAGATCCCCGACAGATCATCGGGAGATAGCCGGTGAGCTCCCCCTAGCCCTTGTGCCTCTGAGCCCGCGGGAGAGATTG
>NZ_JAELTL010000005.1:0-149516 GCF_016428815.1 Serratia sp. ASV30
GCAAAGAGAGAGTCTGTGCAGCGATGCGCAAACTACTGCAACTGGCTTATGGCGTGGTGAAATCAGGAAAGACATTTAATGCGGAAATACCGCTTGCCGGATAACCGACAAGACGGTATCTCTCCCAAAGGGCGGGGGAGCTGGTACGGAGCCGTTCTCAGGTGCAAGCGTCAGCCTCTAGCCAAACTGATATTGAGGACGACTGCAATAGCCTTGATGTGGCACGTTCAGTCCCCTCTCTTTTTGGGTGAGGGCAACGTTTATAAATTGCTAACGCGCTTATCCTTTGGATATTTCACCGTATAAGACAGGGTGAACTTCTCGGACTGATTCGCAGGTAAATCCAGTGTCCACTGCACGTTACCGGTGTCTTTATCGTAGCTGGCACCGTCGTACTTCAGCCCGTCGATAGTAATTGCCGAATCACGACTCAACGGCATCTGTTCCATCACCACCAGCTTAATCGGCTCTTTACGGGTATTTTTCACGCTGGTGACAAAGGAGTACTGTTGGCTTACCGAATTGCCAAAAAACTCCGCCTTCGAGGTCAACTGCTTGCCGTTTTCGCGGTTAACGATAACCTTTTTGTCCCGGCCTAATGAAAGATCCAGCGTCTCTTTGGCCTCGGCGATGTTGATATCCCCCTGGCCGACAAATGACCCCTCGAAGAAGATACTGGACTTGCCCGGTAACAAATTAAGCTGCTCCCAGTCTTTTAACTGTACCTGCAAGAAAGCATCCGGTTCGATTTTCGGCACTACCACGTAGCGATAGTCGCCCTGAACGTCCACATCCTTGATGGTGACCGAATGCCCTTTGCCATCGGAAGCAATGTTATAAGGCAGGGAAATGCTAAAGCGGGTATTCACACCGCCAGCGTCGGTGACCACATAGTCAGAGAGGGAGCGTTTAGCTCTGGAGGCCATTGCGCCATCAAGCTCTTGAGCATTCGCGCCAGCGGCCATCTCCGCAACGGGAGCCGGTGCCGGTCTGGGTATCGACATTGCCATCTTGGAACTTGAGTAGTCCTGATAAAAATCGAGATACCAAGGTTGCAACTTCGGCGCCTGCGCCCCTTCGCTTGGGTTGCCGCTAGAAAGCGTCAGGTTGACCTTATCCCAATTGATGCCGCTGTTCTGAAACACATTGGCCTTGTAGCTCAGCTTGACCGGCTGGGTAATGCTGTTGACCCGCACATCGTAAGTCGGCACCCAGCCTGCATCCGGGATCACATAAGACAGCTTAACGTTACTGGTCACCGCTTTCGCAGTGTAAAACTTCACCACCACCTGATTCACCGTTTGGCCAGTCTTCTGCTGAGCCTCGTCCAACTGGCTTTTCAGCTTTTCGATATTCTTGTCAATCGCGGCAATCTTCTCTTTAAGCTCGATATCCGCCAGCAGCACTTCACTCATGCGACGGCTGACCAGTTCAAGCATCTGATTAACCTGCTCAACGGAAGCGCCCTCTTTCTCCGAACCCAGCGCCCGGTTACTTTCCAGCACCGCCAGCTGCGCCTGGATCACTTCCCGCTGCACGTTCAATTTGCTTTGCTCGCGTACCTCATCATCAATCTGCTTGGTTAATTGCTCCACTTCAGGCGACACATGTTCGGTAAGAAAATCACGTTTTATGCTGAAAGATTGCACGACCACGCCGTTATCGGCATCAAGCATCAGGCTCTGTTCGTTCAGCCCGCTGGCAATATTGGTAAAGACGACTTCGCTTTCCCCCGCCGGTAGCGTCACTTTGCTGCTGTTGAATAGCTCGGCACCACGAATAAAGACCGTCACATCGTTGAGCGTGACGTCTTGCGCCTGCGCCACACCGGAATAGGCTAACAGTACCGATGCCGCCAACAGCGTGGTTTTAAATCCTGGGAAAAGGGCCATCGTCATTTATCCTTAACAAAGAGGTTCCGTGCAGAATATCGACGAATTATAGCATGCAGCATGGTGGTAATATTTCTGAAAGATCATCACGTTCAAAGGCAAAGCAGCGATATTCGTTTCATTTAGAAACGTCGAGGGGAATTGATATTGAGAGAAAACCCATTCCACGCGGTTATCACGCAGAATGGGTTGTAGTGAGGTAATGGATAATTTATCGCAGGTTCGGCGCAGAACCACAGGCCGCGCGCTGTTGCTTTTCCAACTGCATGGCTTGCAGGTCTGCTGGCCGGATAAGGGTTAACGCCGCCGTTGGGCACACCTCAACACAGGCTGGCCCCGCTTCGCGCCCCTGACACAGATCGCATTTATTCGCCTGGGCCCGTTGGTACGCGACACCATTGCTGCCATAACCCTGATTGACCACCACCTCCATCGCGCCATAAGGGCAAGCCACCATGCAGGTCTTGCAGCCAATGCAGCGCGACTGGAGCACCTGCACGCTGCCATCCTGGTTATAGATGGCCTCGTTTGGGCAGGCGTTCAGGCAAGAGGCATTTTCACACTGGCGGCACAGCATCGGTACGCTGACGCTAAGCGTTTTCATCACCCGTAAGCGAGGATTGAAGTTTTCCGCCGTCATCGGCAACGGATTATCCCCCAGATGCGCCATCACGCAGGCAATCTCGCAGGTGCGGCAGCCAATACACTGTTTCATATCGGCAATGACAAACTGATTCATACCGTCTCTCCTTGAGCTGCGCTATAGCACATTGAGGTAATAGCCGATGCTTTCCGCCGCCTTGCGCCCTTCGGCAATGGCGGTCACGATCAGATCGGCGCCGCGCACGATGTCACCACCGGCGAAAATCTTGCGGTTACTGGTTTGGTACGGATAACCCGCCACCGTTGGCGCCACCACGCGCCCTTGCCTATCCAGCATGACGTTATGTTCAGCCAACCAGCCCATACGATGCGGGCTAAAACCAAAGGCCATGATCACCGCATCCGCCGGTACGATATGCTCGGAACCCTCAACAGGTACCGCCTGCCGCCTACCCTGACTGTCGGGAGCCCCCATTTCTGTTCGCCGCATTTGAATGCCGCTGACCTTACCCTCCTCATCGATCACGATGCTGAGCGGTTGCAGGTTAAACATGAATTCTGCGCCCTCTTCCCGCGCATTTTTCACTTCCTTTTTCGAACCCGGCATACTCTTTTCATCACGCCGATAGGCACAAATCACCTGCTCAGCACCGTGACGTACTGAGGTTCGGACGCAGTCCATAGCGGTATCACCGCCCCCCAGTACGATCACCCGCTTGCCCGCCATATTGACGTAAGGGCTTTTCGGATTTTCGGCATAACCCATCAGCTGTTGGGTGTTGGCAATCAAGAATGGCAAGGCGTCATACACTCCCGGCGCACCTTCATTTTCCAGGCCGGAACGCATCGATTTATAGGTCCCCACGCCAAGGAACAGCGCGTCGTAATCATTGAGCAGGGTTTCCATCGAGATATCTTTGCCAATCTCGGTATTCAAGCGGAATTCCACCCCCATATCGCTGAAGATCTCACGCCTTCTGGCCATCACGTCCTTTTTCAGCTTGAACGCCGGAATGCCGAAGGTCAGCAACCCGCCAATTTCGGGATAGCGATCAAATACGACCGGTTTGATGCCATGGCGCACCAGGATATCGGCACAGCCCAGCCCAGCCGGACCCGCGCCAATAATGGCAACGCGCTTGCCGCTGTCTTTCACCGCCGACATATCGGGCCGCCAGCCCATCTCAAAGGCCGTTTCAGTGATGTAACGCTCAATGTTGCCGATGGTGACCGCTCCCCCGTGCTCATTGAGCGTACAGGATTGCTCGCACAGTCGGTCCTGTGGGCATACCCTGCCGCACACTTCCGGCAGGCTGCTGGTTTGGTGTGATAGCTCCGCCGCTTCCCAGATGCGCCCCTGGCTGGCCAGCTTGATCCACTGCGGGATCTGGTTATGCAGCGGGCAGGTCCAGGAGCAGATACTCTGCTTGCCGCAGCTCAGGCAGCGTTCGGCCTGCTGCTGGATCTGCTGCTCATTAAAGGGTTGGTAGATTTCGGCAAAGCTGGTTTGGCGCAGCTCTAGCGGGATTTTACTGGCTTCCAGACGAGGTGCCCGAGGCTGTTGCAGCAGATTACGGATCGGTGTTGATTTCTTCGGGGCTTTCGCTTCTGGGCTTTGATTAGCGGCACTGCCAAACAGTTGGCTATGGTGATCGCGCGCCGCAGCACGTAGCCGCTTTTCTCGCTGCTGGTCCAGCAACGTTTGGTTGTCCACCAGGCTTAGTGCATGAGTTGGGCAGGCGCGTATGCAAGCAGGCTCATGGTTCAGCTCGCTGCACAGGTCGCATTTCTGTGCCTCAACCTTCTGGTAGCTGTCTGCCAGGCGATGATTGGCGGGCTGCACCGTTTCGGTCACCACCGTCATCATGCCAAACGGACAAGCGACCGCGCAGGCTTTGCAGCCGATGCATTTCTCTTGGCTGACCTGAATGCTGCTATCACTCTGTTCAATGGCCCCGGTAGGACAAACATTGGCACAGGGCGCATCTTCACAATGGTGGCAGAACACGGCCGTATTACCGTGGGTGCCCTGAATGACCTTGACTCTTGGGGTAAAATATTCGCGCTTGCTTGGGTATGCCCCTTGATGATGCGCAGTCACGCAGGCGACCTCGCAACTCCGGCAGCCAATGCAGGCTTCTGATTCCGCAACGATAAATTGATTCATAGGTATCCTTTCCGAACAGGCTGACTGAAAAAACACGCTTTCGTTGACGTTATCTCCTTATCTTGGCTGGCGTAGGCAGGTGTCAGTAAGGTTATAACCATGTAAATATAGTGGTTATATTTGATCGGTTTCCATGACATTTCGCATAAAAATGGCGTAATGCGCCAATCCGCGATAAAGCCAGGCAGGACAACTCTGCGTTTTAATCACCCACTGTCGTATTGGATCACATTGACACAGCACCTTTGGTTGTTATTTCGCCATAAATACATTAATATTATTTATATATCTATGGATTTTTTGTTGTAATTGAATGGAATATATTCATGTAATAAATGAGGAAAGCGCGTGCTAGGGATGAGCAAGAAAGCCAGTGGACTGCGGTTTACGTTAAGTGTTGGCAAGCTGCCAGCAGACGCTTTTGTGGTGGTGGGATTTACGCTGCATGAGCAATTCTCCAGCCCGTTCGCGCTAGAGCTTGAGGCGGCTAGCGCCAGGCCCAGCGTGGAGTTTCGCTCGCTCCTGGATAGTAATGCGACCCTGACGATTTGGCGTGAAACCGAGGTACAGCGAGTCGTCAATGGCATTGTCACCTCCATCGAACAAGGGGATGCCGGACTTCATCAAACGCGTTATCGATTTAGCATTCGTCCCTCGCTCTGGCGAGCCGGTTTGGGACACCGTTCACGTATTTTCCAGCAACAAAATTTTCTGGAAATCCTGGAAACCCTGTTAAAAGAAAGCAAGATCAGCGACTACGCCCACGCGTTGCGCTATCCCCATGCCGTACGTGAGTTTTGCGTCCAATATAATGAAAGCGATCTCGATTTTATTCATCGCCTGGCGGCAGAAGAAGGGATTTACTATTTCTTTGAGCACCAAAATGGCAAACATACGTTGGTGTTTTCCGATGATTGCGCCGCACTGCATGACGGGCCGACGCTCCCCTATTATCCCGACCAGTCATCTACCTCGTTGGATGAACCCTGCGTCACCACCTTTAAGCGCCGGGAAAGTTTACGCCTCTCCGAAGTGCTGTTGAAAGATTACACCTTTAAAGATCCCTTGTGGTTGGCAGAGTTCGGCGATGATGCCCGCGATACTGAGCATCAACCCGGTAGGTACTTTCATTACGATTTCCCAGGGCGCTTTAAAAGCACTGAGGTGGGTAAATCTTTTGCCCGCTGGCGCATCCAGGCGCTGCGTAACGATGCCCATCAGGGTGAAGGGGCAAGCAACTGCCCGACGCTGCAACCCGGCGTTCGCTTTACCTTGGAAAACCATCCTCTGGAGGCACTCAATACGCGTTGGCAAATCACCCAAGCCAACCATTCAGGGCAGCAACCCCAAGCGCTTGAAAGTAACACGGGTGGGACTGGAACTATCGTGACCAGCCAGTTTGCGTTTATTCCCCACGATCAGACCTGGCGTCCTGCTTTACTGCCCAAGCCGCGGATTGATGGCGCACAAATCGCCATTGTCACGGGGCCAGCCACTGAAGAAATCTTTTGTGATGAGTTCGGCCGGGTGAAAGTCCGTTTTCTCTGGGATCGCTCGGGCAGAACCGACGACAGCAGTTCCTGTTGGATCCGGGTATCACACCCCTGGGCGGGACCACGTTGGGGCATGTCGGCCGTGCCGCGCGTTGGCCATGAGGTGATCGTCGAATTTTTGAATGGCGATCCCGATCAGCCCGTAATTATCGGCCGCACCTATCATGCCAGTAACCTGCCCCCGGGCAAGCTGCCGGGCACCAAAACCCAGATGTCGATCCGGTCGCAAACCCATAAGGGCGAAGGTTTTAATGAACTGCGTTTTGAAGATGAAAAAGGCCAGGAGGAGCTCTATCTGCATGCGCAAAAGAACATGACAGCCGAGGTGCTGCATGATAGTTCCACCCGTATCGATCACAACGAGCACCGGCGGATAGGCAACGATCGCAGACAACAAATTGTCCACAATGATTTTCTGCAGGTTAATGGCGAAAAGCGTGACCGGATAGAAAGCGATTATTCCCTGACCGTGAATAGCAATTTCCACATTAACGCCAGCAACGCCTTATTGACGGAGGTTGGGCAGGAAATTCACCTGAAGTCCGGCACTAAAATAGTGATAGAAACTGGCACGGAAATCACCTTAAAGGCCGGCTCCAGCTTTATAAAAATCGATCCCAGTGGCGTCACGATCGGCCCCACGCTCGATGTGGGTACCGGCAGCCCGGGCTCCGGCAGAGGATGGGGTGGCAGAATGCCCGATGTTATTCCCATCCCAATCAGCATCCCTGCCTTTGCGTTAAATCCTGCACAGGTTAGTGCGTTTAAACAACCGCGAGCATTTTGCGAAGAGTGTGAGCGATGTAAACAACAGGGTTGCGCGATTTAATCGGGACAGCTTGCCGGAGGAAACGAAGATATGGAGAGTCAACTACAGCAATGGCTGGCCAATTGCGCATCAGGACAACGGTTGTATGCGGTGTTGTCCAGCGTCAGCGATGCGCAGCCATTGAAACACTACTATCAACTGGATGGCTCCCGCGTTGCAGAAGGGATTTATCACTATACGGCCTACAAAGATTGGCACGAAGTGATGCCTTATTTGGTGGAGCTGTCGGTTAATAGCCCGTTTTTAGCGTGGGTGAGTGAAGCAGCCTCAACTGACTGGGGATGGCTGGCAGTCAGTGAACAGCCGCGTCAGCGCATTCTCGACCATTTACGGGGCCTGACGCAGATTCATTTGCCGGATGGGAAGACGGTATTTTTCCGCTATTGGGACGCCCAGTTTCTACCGTTAATTCTGGCGGCCTCCACCGAGTCCCAGCAAAATCAACTGATGGGGGTGTTCAGCTCGCTTTGGGTCCGGCAACAGATGATTGAATTACCTGCCCAGGCAGCTCCAATTCTGACAGGGATAGTAACGCTGGAAGAAGCGCAACTCGCCAAGTTAAAGCAGCAAAACCAGACCGAACAGGTTAGCCAGCTACAGCGCTACCTTACCGATAAATATCCGAAGCGTGCTCGCCTGCTGGGCGATGAACAGGTCCAGCGGGTCATTACGCTTATCGCGGAAAAATGCCAAACGCACCGGCTGGAGCGTTTTAACGATCGCTGCCAATTCCTTGATTTAGCCTGCAGTTTAGGCTGTCATTTTGATACCGATCTCCAGCTTGAGCATATCGTCGCGCCCTATTTGACAACCGCAGCAGAGGAGCCAGGGCAGTTAGCCGTGTTAAATCAGCAGTTGGGGCTGGTTTTTGTACGAAGCATGGGCGAGAGGTTAGAGATCTACCTGGCCGCGCTGGAAAGGCTAAAAACCCTGCAACTTAACCAGTTACCCTATATGTATGAAGAGCAGCACGTGGTGGATTATGTACGCTCACTTTACCCTGAGCGTGCGCAGTACGTTCCCATACATCAGATGTTTGGCCTATTAGCTCAGGATCAAAATTGGTTTCAGGAGCATGGGATCACCACGTTGCACGGACAGGCGGTTATCCTGGCATTACAGTTCTTCCTGGGCCATAAAGTCTTTGATGACCCACTCTACCCTTGGGTTAAGGCTCATTTTGCTGATAACCACATTAATCAGGAAGACGAACGGCTCGCTGAGTTGGTGGCCTACACTCAGCGACGCATCAGAAAGGAACTGTTGATGTTACGTAAGCATTTGGAGGCAAGATAATGTGCGCATCAGATGGAATTATTTTTCCGGGTTTTGATTATAAATACAAGAATAACGACCCGAGTGACTACATTATCTTACCTAGCGTAAAGGAGCAGCAAGGTAAGATCACCGCTAATTGTTTAAAGACGTTGGTGGTGTTTGTTGGCGGCGCGATGGACGCAAATTTTCAACCTTTGTTAAAGTTTGTTTTTGCTCCTTATGAGAAGAGAAATGGTAGAGATACCAAGGATAACACTCGCAAACAGGATGTGGCCTACTCCGAACATGGTGGTGGGAAAGTCGCACCGCTAATGAAAGAGTGGCATGCTGCCGGGCAGAAGATCGTGCTGGTCGGTCATAGCTGGGGTGGGGACCGGGCGATTTTATTGGCGAAGGAAAACCCCGATATTCCGATTGAACTATTGGTAACGCTTGATCCGGTATCCAGGAAAGGCAAAAGCCCCAAACCCGCCAATGTCAAACGCTGGGATAATATCTACATTGATTATTCGATTGCAGATGGAAGCTCCGCCAATCTAATCGCTCGAACGGGTGGCCCTTGGGAGAGTTGTCCAGGTGCGGATTACAACCTGGCATTAAATGCCAATCTGAATGTTGATAAATACGGTAATGAAGTAAAGTCTTTAGCTAACAACTATGGCCATGCAGATGCCCTTCAAATGTTTTTAGTCGAGAGGAATAAAGTTGAAAAAATTTAAACACATTATTTTAGCATCTATACTCTTAGTGTTTGGATGTAATGGTAAGTATATAGATAACAGGCAAATAGGACACTTGGTTGATATGTCTACCAATGATTGTAATGCTCGTGAACTGAAGAACTGCGAACGTTACCATTCATGTATGATGAGCAATTATGACAAAATAAGAAGAGATCATTCTGGTATTGCCATTGCCATTTCATACATATTATTTTACACCCCTATTCAATACGAAAAGAATCATTTTTCTCACCTGATGGACAACGCATATAGTTTGTTAACTCCCGACTCTCGTTACGCAGATGATCCAGCTGTAACGGTGAGCGTAAGCTATTTTATTTACGCCCATAACGCCTGCGCCAGCATCACCGGGGATAAAACTTATAACATCGATAGCTACATGCCACTACTGAGGGAGAGGCTTGGTGTTAAGTAACAGCCTCAACGGTTCCAGGAACAACGTGCGCGCAACAAAAGTGCTGTCTTTGTCGCCGTTGTTTCATAAAGCTTTATTTTTTAATAACGCATTGGTTTATTTGGCTACGAAACAAAAAATTTCACTTTAAAATCAAACCAATAACTTATTGTGCATCCAATCAGATAATCCCCTGCTTGGTCTATAATTTAAAAAAGCTAAAAATTGGCATCCAAGGGTGGGCACCATGGCAGGAAAGATAACAGGTTTGAGAAGCCGCTATCCGCTGCATATCCAGATTGCCGCGCTGTTTACCTTGCTGATTGTCTCCATCGGCAGCGTGATCGTGTTTTTCAGCCACAGCCAACTCACCAAACTGACCGAGGCCAGCACCAACCGGCAGTATCAAAAAACTGGCGAAGCCATTGCTGCGGAGCTGGACTCTGTTACCCGCAGCATGAAAATGTCGGTGAATATGCTGGCACGCATGCCAATAATAGAAGCCACCACGCTCGAACAACGCGTGGCGTTTATCGGCCCGCTGGTCGAGATACTTAAGCAAAACGATTATGCCAACGCAGTATACAGCGCTTATCCCAACGGCGATTTCTTTATACTGCGCCGCCTCTCCCCTGCCAACCGAGCTTTATTTAATGCGCCGGAAGATGCCGAATGGCTAGCGCAAAGCTACCGCTTTTTAGAGACTTCACCCCAGGTTCAGAGTGTCTTTTTGGACGGAAAACAGCAGGTTATGGCGATGAAAACCGTGCCGTATAACAATTATGATCCCCGGGAGCGTGCCTGGTATCAGTTGGCGATAAAAACTCAGCAACTGATTACCTCCCCGCTCTATACCTTCAAAGGTACCGGCGAGGCCGGCTTCACCTACAGCATCCAGGCTCCAGATGGCCATGCCGTGATCGGTTTGGACGTTTCGCTGGCTTCACTTTCATTGTTTCTTCAACAAAACCTACCGCCGGGTAGCCAGGCGGCGATCATTAACGCTGCCAATGAAACTATCGCCAGCCTGCCTGCACAACCCCCCAAAAGCCAGGATAGGCTGAACAACATTGCGCACATCCCAGTGCTGCAAACATTGCTAGATCCCCATTACGGCGAAAACAGCCTATTTACGGCACAAGGGCAGAGCTGGTTTGGAGCCGTTGTGAAGCTTAAGGGGCAAGGCCAAGGCTACCAGTTGGTGATTGCCACGCCCTCGGTCTATCTGACCGCCGATGCCAACGCCATCCGCAACCGCTCGACCCTGATCGCCTTTGCGTTGCTGCTGCTCAGCCTGCCGCTGGTCTGGTATTTCTCCCTACGTATTTCCCGACCGCTGATCCGCCTGCGCCAGGATGCCGACGCCATCAGCAATCTGCATTTTGATGAGCGGGCGGAGGAACGCTCGGCGATTGAAGAAGTGGACGACCTGCACAAAGCCATGTCCAAAATGAAGCTGACGCTCAAGCAATTTATCTCGATGGGCAGCCTGTTATCCGCCAAGGATAATTTCCCACAACAGATGCAAGGCTTACTCAACGAAACTGGCAAAATCGCGACCATGAGCGGCGGCATTATTCTCCTGTCAGACAAAACGCCCGGCTGCTTTTCACCCATAGCCTGCAACTGGGCTGGAAAAGAGGTGGCCAGCTCGGAGGTAGCATCGTTGCAGTTTGATCCACAGCAACCCAGCGCATTTTGGCAAATTCTTGCAGGTGAAACCGTTGCCGGAGTCTTTACTGACGAGAATATCCCCGACCAACTGCTTACGGTCTTTGGCTCCCATTTGCCGCTGCGCTACGTGGCTGTCCCGATGCAAACTCATGATAAGCAACTCATGGGGTTCTTGCTGCTGTTTAATCCTGCCGAAGCTGCCCCGGAACATGGGCAAGCCAAAATACAGCTGATTAATGCTCTGGTGGGCAGCTTATCGGTAGCGATAGAGACGCAATATCTGCTGCAAGAACAGAAGCATCTGATGGGAGCCTTTATTCAGTTGATCGCCGGAGCGATCGACGCCAAGAGCGCCTATACCGGCGGCCATTGCCAGCGCGTACCTGTCATTACCAAAATGCTGGCTAATGCAGCGGTTGAGGCCAAACAAGGGCCGTTCGCCGATTTTACCCTTTCCGCCAATGAGTGGGAGGAACTACACACCGCCTGCTGGCTGCATGACTGCGGGAAAATCACCACGCCGGAAGCCATAGTGGATAAGGCCACCAAGCTGGAGATGATTTACGACCGCATTCACGAGGTGCGGATGCGCTTTGAGGTGCTGAAACGGGAAAAAGAGGTTAACTTCCTGCGTAAGCACCCTACGAACCCCGCTACCGAACAGGAAGAACAACAGTTACGCGATGAGTTGCAGCAGTTGGATGAGGACTTCTATTTTATTGCCCAATGCAATATTGGTGGCGAATTCCTGTCAGACAGCGCGCTAGCACGCATTCAACAGATCGCACAATATCAATGGACCCGCACTCTGGATGACACCGCAGGCGTGGCACGGGAAGAATTGGCGCGCAAAAACCGCCGCCCTGCCGCCTCCTTACCTACCCAGGAGCCACTGCTGGCGGATAAAGAAGAACATATCATCTACCGCGACGAGAAAAGCCATCTGCCCGAAAGCTATCACTTCAAACTCAAGGAGCCGACCTTACTCTATAACCACGGGGAGATTTACAACCTGGGCATCCGCAGGGGCACCCTGAGTGAGGAGGAGCGCTATAAAATCAACGAGCACATTATGCAGACGATCATCATGCTGGAAAAACTGCCGTTCCCACGCACCATGGCCAACGTGGCGGTGATTGCCGGTGGCCATCATGAACGCATGGATGGCAAAGGCTATCCTTACCAGTTAACCCGCCAGCAGATGAGCATTCCGGTGCGTATGATGGCGATCGCCGACGTGTTTGAAGCCCTGACGGCGGCCGATCGGCCTTATAAACCGGGCAAGCTGTTATCTGAAGCACTCAATATCCTGGTCAGCATGGCGAATGAAAATCATCTGGACCGTGAATTGATGATCCTGTTCCTGGAGTCTGGTATTTGGCATGACTATGCGCTGAGCTATCTGCAAGCCGATAAAATAGACACCGTCGATATTCCCGCGCTGTTACGCAAACTCGAAATACCCGATTGCCAACCGACGAACTGATACCCGGCAGTTTCACAACATAGGGGCGCAGCGGCGCCCCCACCGTCAAACATCTAGCTATTTTTTCTGCCGTTGCGCCTCAAACCACACGCCGCATTGGGAGAAGATCAGCGTATTACGATCTTTCACCAACACGTTATCACCGGGGACGCCTTCAGTCCCCTGATCGGTGATCCCCGGTACGGTGACATCCTGATGCTGAATGATGACTCGCTGCACCGAAGGCGTACTGATACCCAAAATCGGGAAATCGACGTACGAATTATCTCCCGAGTTGTCTTCCACAAACTCTTGCGCCTCTACCGTGGTGGTAGTCGCCCCCTGATTGCTCAGTTTCTGCTCATGCCAGGTAAAACCGTCTGCTTTATAGTTGATACTATTACCGACCAACTGCTGTGCCTGCTTTTCATCCCAGCAGCCCACGGTCTGGGTGGGAATGACCTTGGTCACGCTCCAGTTGCCGATTAACGCCGATGGGATCGGGGCTGGGGCGTTTTGTGCTGCCCAGGCTGTGGGCAACGACAGCACCAGCAGCGCAGCCAATGGCACGATTCTTTTACTCAGGGCGGGGAATTGCATGGTACGGCTCCTTAGAGTGCTGCAAGTCTATCAATTACAGTGACCAATCTGGCTATGACTTTACCTAAGCCATTGGCCTTTCAGCAAGCGGTGTTAACGCGGAATTAGCGGCCACCAGCGTTGTTCATCATCCCGCTGCTGCCACTGCGTCTCGCCACTAAGTGCCAAACGCCGATCTTCCAGGTAACGATATTCGCGGCGGGCCGCTTCCAGCAGGCTAAAATCCAGCTCTGCCTGCACTATTCCTGGCTCACGTCCCAGGCTGGCCACCTCACGCCCCAGGGGGTCAACAACCAGGCTTTCACCAGCAAATTGCATCCCACATCCATGCCCGGCGCGGTTGGCCATCGCCACAAACATCTGATTATCCTGAGCGCGAGCCAGCAAAGCGTTACGATGCACATGACCATAGGGATCCATATTGCCATCGGTAACCAGCAACAAATCACACCCCATCAGAGCCAACGCTCTTGATGCCTCTGGGAATTCGATGTCATAGCAGATCAGTAAACCAATACGCCGCCCACGCCACAGCCCGCAGACCAGGCGATCGCCCGCTTGCGCTTCAACGCGTTCGTTGGTCCATAAATGGCTTTTGCGATAATGCAGATAGACGCCCTGCTCCGGCGTGATCAACACCGAACTGTTGAACAACTGTGCGCCATCCTGCTCAAGAAAACCCACGGCGACGGCAATCCCCGTACGCTGGCTTGCCGCCACCACTTGCGCGAGCTCCGGGCCTTGCAGTTGCAGCGCGTAGTCCGTATTACCGTCAGGATGGGTAAAGCCCGTAAGCTGAGTTTCTGGCAACACCAACAGGTCGGTTTGGCCGCTGCAACGTTCAATCTGCGCCAGCACGGCGGCCAGGTTATGGGCAATGTCCCCTTCACGGCAGGTAAATTGGGCCAAGGTTATCCGCATTGATTACTCCTTTTATGTCGAACAGTGTTTTTACCTGTTATCGCCACTGGCTGGCAAGCCACTGTTAACGGAGATCATCAATAAACGGCAGCATTATTCCTCCGGATGATAGCCATTGAAGTAAAGATTCGGCAGCACCGCCGCCACTGAAGAGAGCAAAATGCCGCTATGCAGCAACGGTTGCAGGCTCGCTGGCATCTGGGTAAAGAAATCAGCCGCTACAATCGGGATCATGCCAAGCCCCAGGCTGATGGCGACAATATAGGCGTTATAGCGATTGGTATTGAAGTTGACCCTGGTCAGGATCTTGATGCCGGTAGACAGCACCATGCCAAACATCACGATACCCGCGCCCCCCAAGACAAACTGCGGGATCGAGGCTACCAGAATAGACATTTTGGGGATCAGGCCGAACAGCACCAGGATCAAACCTGCCATCACGCACACCCAGCGGCTGGACACCTGAGTAACGCTGACCAAGCCAATATTCTGGGAGAACGAGGTATGCGGGAACGTATTGAAAATACCGCCGATAATGGTTCCCAGGCCATCAACCCGCAACCCACGGACCACATCTTGCTTGGTGGTTGGGCGACCGACAATTTCCCCCAGCGCCATAAACATGCCCATCGATTCAATAAATACGATCAGCATGACGATCGTCAGGGTGATAATCGAAGCCGGATCAAAGGTCGGCCAACCGAAGGCAAAGGGGCGCACGATGGCAAACCAGGCGGCATCATCCAGGCCAGAAAAGCTGACCTCTCCCATCAGCAGTGCCACCACAAAACCGAAGCCAATCCCCAACAGCACGGAAATATTGGAGATAAAGCCTTTGCTAAACCGGGTGATTAGCAAAATAAAAATCAGCACCAGCAGCGAGACGCCAATATAGGCCGGATTACCGTAGTTGGCATTACCCCTGCCCCCGGCGGCCCAATCTATCCCGACCCGCACAATGCTAAGGCCGATAGAGGTGATCACAATCCCCGTCACCAAGGTTGGGAACAGCGGCATCAAACGGCCTACCAACGGCACCAGCAACGTGGTGATAACTCCAGCCGCAATAGTGGCACCAAAGATACCGGTCAGGCCGATTTCGGGGTTGGCTCCGATAGCCAACATCGGCGTGACGGCTGCGAAGGTGACAGACATGATGACGGGCAACCGAATACCCGCAAAGCGGCCAATCCCGATGCATTGCAATAGTGTCACCACGCCACAGCAAAACAGATCGGAGCTGATCAGATAGGCAATCTGCAGCTTATCCAGCCCCAGGCTGCCACCGATCATCAATGGCACGGCAACCGCCCCCGCATACATCACCAGGACATGCTGAAACCCCAGGGTAAAAAGATGGGCAATGGGCAATATCTCTTCAACTTTATCAATTGGTTTTTTAGTCGTCTGCGCCTTTTCGCCGGGCAAAATAGTATTCAAATTGGTCATGGAACCTCACTCCTGTACGGCCTTGATCAGATTGTCACTCCTGATGGCTACGATTCGAGGGCACAGCCTGATAACCCCCCTGATAATGGATGTACGGCACGAGGTCGGGGCATGCATATTGTGTGCAGAGTGGGCCGTTCGCGGTTGGTATTGTGCAGGGGATAGTTTTAAATGCGAAAACCATCACAGATGAGGCTTAATTTATTTCGATTTAATTAACATTAAATTAGATAAAAAATAACATTCACCGCCGGCGAAAATGGCGCGATTGATAAAATTACCAATATGATTCGTCTCAATTTGAGATCCCACTACCATCCCCAGCCGATAAACCGACAGCAGCAACATGTTGTAATTTTGGTTGGCAAAATCTGCCACCGGTAACTAATCCCTTGATTGCCCGTCATTCCTGGGTTTCCACAGCCAACCAGAGGCACGCTATCAAAAGTAACAAGCCGATAACCGCATAGTTACGGTTAATAATTAGCCTGTTTTTGGTTTGTTTTTGAGCAACAACTGTGTATATTACCATCACTCACAGGGAATGAGTCAGGCGATCCGGCCACTCCATTACAGGGATAGACGTTCAGTTGCTCTTTCAGAAATCTTTTATGCTTAAATTTTTTGCCGTATTTCTCACTTGCTCAGCTTTTTGCATGAGCTTTTCCGCTTCAGCCAGTTCCGGCCACAATAATACTCAGGAGCTAAAAAAAATCCTGTCGCATTATGACCGATGGGAAGGAGTTCGATACAAATTCGGGGGTAACTCGCGCAAAGGCATCGACTGTTCAGCCTATATGCAGCGCGTGTTTCAAGATGAGTTTGCCGTCAGTTTGCCACGCAGCACCGGTGAACAAATGAAGCTGGGCTCGCGAGTAGCTAAAAGTGAATTAAACACTGGCGATTTGGTGTTTTTCAAAACCTCATCCCGTCAGCGCCACGTCGGCGTTTATATCGGAGAGGGTGAGTTTGTTCACGCCTCTACCAGTATGGGCGTCACCGTTTCCAGCCTGGATAGCCAATATTGGGGCGAGCGTTACGAACTGGCCCGGCGTATCAATGGCAGCGATGCATAAACCTGCCCACCTGGCCAAACCGCCGGTCACCACACCGGCGGCCAAGGCGAGGATCACAGCTTCTTGCGGTTACGGCGCATATCGATAGCCACGGCGGCCACGATGATCATGCCTTTGATAATGTCCTGAATGTAGGAATCTACGCCAATAAAGGTAAAGCCACTTTTGATCAGGCCGAGGATCACCGCGCCGATCAGTGTGCCGGTAATGCGCCCCACTCCGCCCATCAGGCTGCTGCCACCGATGACCGCTGCAGCAATGGCGTCCAACTCATAAGACACCCCCATGCTCGACTGCCCGCTACTGACTCGTGCCGCCAGTACCACGCCCGCTAATCCTGCCAACCCACCCGCAATGGTGTAGACCGTCACCAGGTATTTATTGACGTTGATCCCTGAGACCCTGGCCGAGGTCATGTTGCCGCCGATGGCATACACGTATTTGCCATAACGGGTGTGTTTCAGGGCGATATGGAAAATCACCGCCACCACCAGGAAGATAATCACCGGCATGGCACCTTGGCCAATCGAGGTGAAGCCATCCGACAGGAAACTGACCGGGTTACCTTTGGTGTAATACTGTGCCAAACCACGGGCAGAAACCATCATCCCCAAGGTGGCGATAAACGGTGGAATACCGGTGCGGGTGATCAAGAACCCGTTGATAAACCCGCAAATAATACCCACCCCAATCCCAGCCCCGATGGGGATCGCAGCAGGCAAATCCAGCAGGCCCGGATACATGGGCGAAATGCTTTCGGAGGTTTGCGCCAGGCTGGCCGCCACCACCGCCGTCAGGGCAATCAACGAGCCAGAAGAGAGATCGATACCGGTGGTAATGATGACCTGGGTGACGCCAACGGCGATGATGCCGATGATTGCCACCTGCAAGACGATCAGCAGCAGGCGGTTCGGGTTAAGCAGGAACGACTGATCGCGCACGTACCAGCCCAGCATTTCAAAAATCAGCGCAATGCCAATCATGACAATAAAGATGCCGGTATCTTTCGGCAGCTTGCCGCTGAAACCGGCAAACAGCGAGGCTTTGACCGGCTGAGTTTCCACTTTGACGTTATTCATTGTGTTTTACCTTTGCGTTATTCCGAGGCCAACGCCATGATTTTTTCCTGGTCTGCTTCATCTTTATCCAGGATCCCCGTAATGCGTCCGGCGTGCATCACCATGACGCGATCGCTCATGCCGAGTATTTCCGGCAGTTCAGACGAAACCAAAATAATGGCGACGCCACGGTGCGCCAATTCGCTGATCAGGCGATAAATTTCCGCCTTGGCACCCACGTCGATACCGCGCGTGGGTTCATCCAGGATCAGGATCTTCGGCTGCGCCAATAGCCAGCGGGCAATCAAGACCTTCTGCTGATTGCCGCCGCTGAGGTTATTGATAATCTGATCCATCGTCGGGGTTTTAATATTGAGCTTGCTAATTTGCTCCATGCAGTCTTTCGCCATTTGCGTCTGGCTGACAAACCCGTTTTTGCTGGTATAGGCGGAAAGGTTGACGATGCTCATGTTCTCCACCACCGACAGCACCAGAAACAGCCCAGACTTTTTACGGTCTTCGGTCAGGAATGCCAGCCCCTGCTCGATGGCTTTGGAGGGGGAGTCTATTTTTACCGGCAAGCCTTCGATATAAATCTCGCCCCCCTCGGCCGGGTGCATACCAAACAGGCTCTCCATCACTTCGCTGCGCCCTGCGCCCACCAACCCGGCAACTCCGAGGATTTCTCCGCGCTTAACCGCAAAGGAGATATCGTGAAACCAGCCGCTGCGCCGCAACCCAGCCACACGCAACACCTCTTCACCGATGTTGTTATTGAACTTGGGGAACATCTGGGTCAGCTCGCGGCCCACCATCATGGTGATCAGCGACTGTTTGGTCAGGTTCTCGGTTTTATCACTGGCGATCGAGGCGCCATCGCGGAAAATGCTGACCTCGTCGGTGATGGCAAAGATTTCATCCATTTTGTGGCTGATATAGATAATGCCTTTGCCCTGCTGCTTCAGTTCACGAATGATCGCAAACAGATGTACCACTTCTCCTTCCGTTAATGCCGAAGTGGGCTCATCCATGATCAATACGTCGGCGTTATAAGATACCGCCTTGGCAATCTCAACCATCTGTTGGTTGGCGATGCTCAGCTTGCCTAGTTGAGTTTCCGGGTCTAATTTAATCTTGAGATGCGCCAACAGTTCGCGGGTTTTACGGTTCAATTCCTCGTGATTCACAAAACCCAGCTTGGCGGGTTCACGCCCCAGCCAGATATTTTCTGCCACCGTCATATGCGGCACCAGGTTCAGTTCCTGGTGGATCATGGAGATGCCCGAGTGCAAGGCCGCCAGCGTATCGTTAAACGTCACCGGCTGCCCTTTGACCTTGATAGTGCCTGCATCTGGACGATAAATACCGATTAAGCACTTCATCAGCGTTGATTTACCGGCACCGTTTTCCCCCATTAACGCATGCACACTGCCCGGTTTGATCTTGAGCGACACGTTATCCAACGCCTTAACGCCCGGGAACTGTTTGCTGATGCCTTCCGCCTCCAGCACATAAGGATACATACTGATAACCTCCGCCGTTATCCTGCCGATCGCTGTGAACGATGCCCCTCACCGTTAGGCAAGGGGCCGGTTGGTAATTACTTTTTATTCTTGTCGGCAAAGTCTTGGTAATTGGCTTTGGTGATCAGTTGGTAAGGGATCATGACGCTGCTTTCAACCTTCTCCCCCTTAACCAGCTGAATGGCGGTTTGTACTGCGCCTTCCCCCTGGCCTTTGGCATCCTGGAAGATACTGAGGCTCAAATCCCCCTTCTTGATAAACTCCAGGGCATCTGGCGTACCGTCGACACCCGCTACCAGCACACCGGTTTTCTTCGCCTGTTTCAGCGCCAGAATGGCACCGATCGCCATCTCATCGTTGTTGGAAGCGATAGCATCAATCTGCTGACCGGAGAGGATCCAGTCAGTCGTCACGTCAACCGCCTCTTTGCGGAAAAACTTGGCGGTTTGCTTATCGATGATATGAATATTCGGATATTGGGCCACCACTTCCTCAACGCCACGGGTCCGGTCACGGGTGGCTTCACTGGAAAGCTCACCGAGCAGGATCATCACGTTACCCTTGCCGTTCATCAGCTTGGCCAGTTCCTCCATCTGCAGCTTGCCCGCCAGTTTGGAATCTGAACCTACGTAGGCCATACCGGCTGGCAGCGTGGCTTCTGGCCGACGGTTGACGAACACCAGTGGAATATGGGCGTTCTCCGCCAGCTTGATCATTGGCTTGACGCCCTGGGTATCCACCGGGTTAAGGATGATGGCATCGACCCCTTGGCTGACGAAGTTCTCTATCTGCTGGATCTGCTGTGCGATATCGCCTTTGGCATCTTCAAACTGGCCGCTGACGTTACCTTCCTGCTTCATTTTATTCTGCATGGACTGGCGCAGGATGGTCAGGAAGTTGTCATCAAAGTAGGCCATCGACACGCCGATCTTGATATCTTTGGCTAACACCGAGGCTGGCAGCATGCACATCAGTAGCGAGGTGACGATCAATTTCTTCAGCTTCATGTTCTGTACCCTTTAATCGTTAGAGTGAAGAGGCCTGTTGATTTGACGGCCAATGAAAAATATTTTTTACATTCAAACAACAACCCGCTCGTTATTATCGCCTTAAAGCCCTGTTCCACGCGGTATTTCATCAGTTAATACTGGTTGCGAGATACTTGGAGGTAATTAAAAACAACATTTAAAACAATGCATTGAAATGAGTTCTTGATGTAATTGTTAAACACCTCATTCACTTGTCAAACGTTTGTTTCAAAATTAAGACTAATGAAATTTTTTAACCCAAACAAGCGAAACGTGCGTTTTGGAATGAGCAAGTAACAAAAACATGACAGGGATCTAACAAATGGCCGCAAAGTGACCGTCGGTCCGTCTGGTTTGGCAGCGTTTGCTCGAAGGGATTACGGCTGGGGTTAGCGGGGCGGGCGCAGCATGTGGCGCCCTACATGAGGAATTAGCGAACCGCTGGAAGCTTTTGCCGGAGCTAGTTTTGTTCTGAGACCAGCACGGCCAGCGTATCCGGCTCCAGGGCGCGGAAGATATGCGGCCGGTCGGCTGGGTAGCAAATATAATCCCCGGCATTCAGCTCGGCGGGCTCCTCCACCAGCCCGACCAAGGCGCGCCCCTGGGTGATGACGATGTGTTCCACCGAGCCTAACGGATGTGGATGAGAAAGGCGGTCTGCTCCCGGCTGGGTCGTCAGCAGATAGATATCCCGCCGTGCGCCAGGCGGGCAGGTTGCCAACAGCACCGCCGTATAGTTAGCCACTTCCGACACCACCGCAGCCCCTTCCCCACGCCGGATCACCTGCGTTTTACTCTGCTGCGGCTCCATCAAACGCGCAAAGGGGATATCCAGCGCGACGCAGAGTGCCCACAGCGTTTCCAGGCTCGGATTGCCATTCCCCGCTTCGAGTTGTGACAGCGTGGATTTGGCAATTCCTGCCCGGCGGGCAATTTCTGCCAGTGAGAGGCCCGTGCGCTGGCGTTCGCGCACCAAGGCTTCAGCAATGATATTGATGGGTTGTTTCATAGGCCGCGTAACTCACCTTATAACGAACGATCGTTCGACTTGTAAATCGAGATTGAAGTGTTCATTATAATAGAACAACCGTTCGTTTTGAGAAAGGCAGTGAGAAAAATAGTATGGCTAAAAACTTTTTCCCCTCGCTCGATAAAGGGGTGATCAAAGGGATCGCGCTGGTCTGCCTGGCAGACGGCATCGTAGGGATCTCCTATGGTTCGCTGGCGACCGGCCTGGGTTTCGAGCTGTGGGTCCCGCTGATGCTGTCGTTACTGGTGTTGGCGGGTGCCTCTGAATTTCTGTTTATCGGCATCGTAGCCAGCGGTGGTAGCCCCTTTGCGGCAGCGGCAGCCGGGCTACTGGTGAATGCACGCCACCTGCCGTTCGGTATGGCAGTGAAAGAGGTGATCGAACGCAGCCGCTTTAAGTTATTGGGTTGCCATATCATGAACGATGAAAGCGTGGTGTTCGGCATTTCGCAACCAACGTTGACCAAAAACGGGCAGCCTACTGGCTCTGTGGGCTGGGGATCGCCGCCTGCTGGCCGTTGGGCGTGTTGATTGGCGGCACCATTGGCAGCTTTATTCCCGATATCAATGCCATCGGGCTGGACGCCGTGTTCCCCACCATTTTGCTGGCCTTGATTGTTGGTTCGTTGAAAAATCTGCGCACCAGTATTTCCGCTTGCTCCGGCACCCTGATTGCCCTGGCTAGCGTACCCTTGGTACCGATTGGCATGCCGGTGCTGTTTTCACTGTTGGGTTTATTGATCAGAAAGCGAGAAAAATAATGGATAACCAAACACTCATCATTGGCATTCTGATCCTGGCCAGCGGTACCTTTGCGTTTCGCTTTGCCGGTTTCCTGCTGGGCCGCAGCCTGAGCTTTTCTGACCGGGTTCAGGCCTTGCTCGCCGACTCCGCCACCACGTTGCTACTGGCCGTAGCGGTGATCGCGACGCTGTTCGAAGGGCAACACTTTGCCGGTTATGCTCGCTTGGGTGGCGTGGCCGTGGGAGCATTATTAGCCTGGAGGAAAACGCCGTTAATCGTGGTATTGCTGGCTGCAGCGGCAGTGACGGCGCTGTTGCGGGTAGCCGGTGTGGCATAACTCACCGCTGGCCGGGTATGATGGCGGCCGGCAGGTATGCTGCCTCACCGGAGATGGGATAGAAATGGAGAAGCTCGCCACGTTAGCCGTAGTTGGAATAGTGCTGCTTGCGCCTTGGACAGCGCTACAGGCCGTGACGCCAGTGGGCCCAGGTTTTACCCCCGAGCGGCCAGCTTCGCTGTTTGACTGCCAGACCCCGTTGGTCAAGCTGTTAGCCAGCAGCAATCAGGCGTTGATCCGGGCGGAGAAAGTGCCAGCGGACAAGCTGGAAATTAATATTGAACCACGAGCTAACGGCATACAGGCCATTGAGTTGTTCGATCGCCGCAGGCCAGCCTCACCTGATTCGCCAGGGGCCGGACATCTTGGTTGGGTCATGTACGATCCGCAAACCGGACTGCTACTGGATAACAGTGCCGACGAACAGCATCCGCTGCAACTCACCTTTAATCCACAGTACGGCAAACAATATCAGCAATGCCTACAGAAGGAGCAGCGCTGTGCGACCATTTTGGACCAGATGAAATTAGGCCCAATCATTGCCGATTCCCCTAAATATGTGGTGCGTGGTAAAGGCCGGGCTTATTTTCACGCCGCCCCCACCGAGCAGTGCGTCAATGAATCTCAATTTGTGATCCCGAATGACAAGGTGCAAGTGGTGGGTTATGCCGCGCTTGAGCCCGTCGAAGGTGAGAAAAATGGCTATCTGTTAGTCGGTTATGGCAATGCCTCCGGCTGGATAAACGTTGACCGCCTGGCCCCGCTCGACGAGATTTGCCAAGATGCCCAGGCCGGCGCCGAAGCTGCAATAAGCAAGGCGGCCTCACCTACGGCGAAGTATCTGGTGAAGAGCAAAAAACTCTATTTTTACGACTCGCCGGATAAGCTCTGCCAAGATGAAGGCGGGAAGTTTGTCGTCAATGGCGATAGCGTTACCGCCACGCACGGGCAGCCTTATAAGGACTTTTTGTTTGTAAGCTATATTCACCCCAAAACCGGCGATAAAACCACGGGCTGGGTGAGGGCTGATGGTTTGGCTGGGCAATAAATCCAGGCCCGAGTGGCTCCCTCGCCCTTTGAGAGAGGGGAAGCACTCTAAAACCCACCGAGCGGTGGGTTAAATAGCGTGATTGATCAATCAGGCCGCCAGCTCAAATAAGTAGAGCGTGTAATCAACCTTGCTCGCCACATTACCCGGCGTTGCGCGGCCGGTACTGCAGAAGTTTGCGGCGAAGGAGGCATAAACCTCACCATTCATCACCGGGAAAAACGCCGAACTCACCATCTGAGCATTACTGCCCGCCTGCACAATATTGTTTTGCTGGTCACGCAGCTGAATTTGTACGTTACCTGCCTCCGCCATATTAATCAGGCCGCCGGTGACAGCATCAACCGTGGCGCCCCCCTCAAAAAACACCAAGGCGTGAGTATATTGCTCCGGGATACCTGCAACGCGGATGTCGAAGCGGGTTGCCTGTGCCTGTGCACCTGAGTTTGCCAGCTGTACTTCGCTTACTGCCCCAAGCTGCACATAGCCATTTTGGGTTTCGCTGCCGTTAACGCTGACGGTGAGGCCAGCACTGCGTGGTCGCTGTACAATAATGCCACCCTCTTCAATCCCCATGGTTTGGGCAACGATTTGTCCAGCAAAATTGATGGTTCCATTGACGGTATTATTCATGGTAAATATCCTTATTCTAATAAGAGAGCACAGTGAAACTGATGTTCCACCCGATTTAATTCGCAGTGTTTGTTCTGCTTAACTAAATATTACCCACTTAATGATAAGGGTTCCTTTTGTTACCGTTGTGCTGTCAATGGCAGGACGGGGATAGTGTCAACCACCGCGAATAGTGCCACGCCATATAAAATCGGCATGATACATCCGCATTTCTCCTGGACTATCCAGCCCCTGCTCAGACTCCAGGTTTTCTTCCTTCTCTTCCTCTGCCATCAGCCATGCCACCGCATCCTGGGCAAACTGTTCCACTGGCTGGGTAAACGTGGTGAGGTTGTAGGAGGACCATGCCGCCTGCGGAATATCATCGAAGCCAGCAACACAAAGATCTTCTGGAATGCGTAGAGCAAAGCGATGGCGCGCCTCATCCATAAAGCCACAGGCCAGCAGATCGGTCACACAGAACACCGCATCAGGACGTTCCCGCCGGGTTAACAAGCGGTGCGCCAGGATCTGCCCACTCTCATAGGAGGTGGTGCCAAAACGTTCGACGGTGACCGCCAGCCCCGCCGCTTGCGCCGCCTGGATAAAACCACGTTCACGCGCCATCAGGCTTGGCGTGCCCGCCAAAGAGTTGGCAAACGCGATCCGCTGGCAACCCGCACGGGCAAACGCCATCACGATCCGCCCCGCCGCCTCTTCGTTATCCTGGTTGATACTGAGTGAACCCGGCAACGCGTCGTTACGGTTAATCAACACCAGCCGCTGGCCGTGCTTGTGGCACAGGCGAGCGATCGCACTGTCCGGCATGCCGGACAGGACAAAAGAGGCATCCGCACGGAAGTTAATGGCCTGCTGCAACGCCTGCGATACGCTGTCATCGGGACGATCGGTGTTGATCAACATGGTAATTTTCCCCGCTTCCTGCAAATGCTGGGTCAGTAATCTTACCAGGCTGGCCCGATAAGGCGTCGCCAGTTCTGACACGATCAGGCACACAATGCCGCTGCGATTACGCACCAACCCCCGCGCCAGATGATTAACGTGATAGCCCAGTTCTTCAGCGGCCCGCATCACCCTTGCACGGGTTACCGCCGACACGCTGGCACCGGGCGTATAGGTGCGAGAAACTGCCGAACGGGAGACCCCCGCCAGCTCCGCCACGTCTTTCGCACTGATCATCATTTTGTCTACCGCCATCTTTACACCCATCCATCGCGCGTTGGTGAAAATTTTGCCGCACTTTGCAAAGCTGTGCAAATTTTTATTGGCATGATTGTTCCATTTTTGTGACGAAGAGGTTGAATTATTTCGCAGCGCAATTGACAGTGCGATTTTTATCCTCTAGTTATTTGCACACACGTGCAAAGAAATGGCGACAACGTATCGCCACCCTACACCAACCAGGAGAACACCATGCATCGAGTCAATCTGATGGCGGCCATCGTCGCTGGCACCGCGCTCTCAGCCTTCTCTGTCCACGCTGCCGAGCAGTTGAATATGATCTGTTCCGCTGACGTCGTGGTCTGTGAGCAAATGACCAACTTGTTTGAGCAACAGCATCCGGATATCAAAGTCAGTATGGTGCGCCTCTCCGCCGGGGAAGCCTATGCCCGTATTCGCACCGAAGCTCGCAACCCGCGCACCGATATCTGGTGGGCAGGCACTGGCGATCCGCATATGCAAGCGGCCAACGAAGGGTTAACCCAGGCCTACCAGTCACCGCTACTGGATCAACAGCAAGATTGGGCGCGTAAGCAGGCAGAAAGCGCCAACTATCGCACCGTGGGCATCTACGCCGGAGCGCTGGGCTGGGGTTACAACACCCAGCTACTGGAGCAGAAAAAAATCAAAGCCCCGACCTGCTGGAGCGATCTGTTAGACACGGCTTACAAGGGCGAGATCCAGATGGCGAACCCGAACTCTTCCGGCACCGCTTACAACACACTCGCCACTCTGGTTCAACTGATGGGCGAGGAGAAAGCCTTCGACTACCTGAAAAAACTCAACGCCAATATCTCGCAGTACACCAAGTCGGGTTCAGCACCGGTTAAAGCGGCGGCGCGCGGTGAAACCACCATCGGCATCGTCTTTATGCATGATGCCGTCGCCATGCAGGTGGATGGCTTCCCGGTCAAGGCCGTTGCCCCCTGTGAAGGCACCGGATTTGAAATTGGCTCCATGTCGATTGTCAAAGGTGCTCGTAACCTCGCTAGCGCCAAGGTGTGGTACGACTGGGCGCTGAGTGCCGAGGCTCAGTCACACATGAAAGACGCCAAATCTTACCAACTGCCGTCAAACCGTAACGCAGCGATCTCCGAATACTCTCCGCGCTTCGAAAACATCAAGCTGATTGATTACGACTTTAAAACCTATGGCGATACGGCAAAACGTAAAGAGTTGCTCAGCCGCTGGGATAAAGAGATCGGTGCCAGTGCTCAATAATCATCACGTCATCCTCCTCCGCGCCGATGCGTTTGCTAAGGCGCTAACAGGAATCATGCATGTTTGAGGTCACAATGAATGCTCAAAACCGCCGATTGGATGGGGCTTTGGTGCTGGGAGCGCTGGCAGTGTTGCTGCTGCCCTGGTATAGCCAGGAAGCCGGATTCTTCGGCTTTGGCTGGCTGAATACGCTCTGGCAGGATCGGCAGAATGCCCCGGCCTTATGGCAGATACTGGCGTTTCAACGCCCCTGGCTGGCGATTGCCCTGTTACTGCTGTTAACGGGTGCGCTAGGTCGGCTGCTACAGGTGGGCCGGTTACGCTCCCAATTACTGATATATGCCAGTGCCGTGGGCATTTTGTTCCTGCTGTTTGAAGGCCATGCCATCGGCTACAACGGTTGGAACTGGCAATGGAGCGAACAGCTGTTTGGTGCGCTCGGTGACGGCCAACCCGCTTTTGGGGCTGGCGCGATCCTGCTTCTCACCACCTTTTTGCTGTTGTTCTCTTTTGGGCTTGCCGAACGTGGCGTGCTGAAGGGCGATGCCTTTGTCGTCAGCTCGATTGTACTGCTGGTGGCGCTGGTCAGCACCTTCGTGCTCTATCCCGTACTGAGCATGTTCGTCGCCTCGGTACAGGACGTGGATGGCTCGTTTAAGCCAGATGGCCTGCTCACCAATATGCGCGATCCGGCGATCTGGAGCCTCAGCTGTTTAAGCGGTGGCACTTGCGGCACCGCCTGGCGCACTCTGTGGCTGGCACTGATGACCGCCAGCGGTTCTACGCTGCTTGGCCTGGCCTTTGCGCTGGCCGCCACCCGCACGCCGCTGCCATTCAAGAAAGGGTTGCGCATGCTGTCCGTGCTGCCGATCATCACGCCGCCCTTCGTGATTGGCCTGGCGTTGATGCTGCTGTTTGGCCGTTCTGGTGTGGTGACCGAACTATTATTCACCCTGTTCGGCATTGAGCCTGGCCGCTGGCTGTATGGTTTGACCGGGATCTGGATCGCTCAGGTGCTCTCCTTCACGCCGATCGCTTTTCTGGTGTTGATTGGCGTGGTGGAAGGCGTTAGCCCTTCGCTGGAGGAAGCCTCGCAAACCATGCGCGCCAATCGCTGGCGTACCTTCCGCTATGTTTCATTGCCGTTGATGGCACCTGGGCTGGCGAATGCCTTTCTGATCGGTTTTATCGAAAGCATGGCGGATTTCGGTAACCCAATGGTGCTTGGCGGCAGCCACGGGGTACTGTCGACCGAGATCTTCTTCTCGGTGGTCGGGGCGCAGAACGATCCGAGCCGCGCGGCGGTGCTGGCGATCATCCTGCTGTGCTTTACGCTCAGCGCCTTTGTTTTGCAGCGTCTGTGGCTGGCAGGGAAGAGCTTTGCCACCGTCACCGGCAAAGGGGATGCAGGTACGCACTGCGGGCTACCGCGCGGGTTGCGCTATGGCGTGTATCTGCTGGTGATCCCTTGGGGCCTGTTCACGCTGGTCGTCTACGGCATGATCCTGATCGGCGGGTTTGTCCAGTCCTGGGGACTAGACAGCAGTCTGACGTTAGCTCATTACGCCCGTGCCTTCGGTTTTCACTGGAACGATGGCCAGATCGTCTGGACCGGCGTGGCTTGGAACTCGTTCTGGACCACCATGGAGATCTCGCTGATTGCCGCACCGCTCACGGCCATCGTCGGCATGCTGACCGCCTGGCTGATCGTGCGGCAAAAGTTTGTTGGCCGCCAGGCCTTCGAGTTTATGTTGATGCTCAGCTTTGCCATCCCCGGCACGGTGATCGGCGTCAGTTACATCATGGCCTATAACCTGCCACCGTTAGAGATCACCGGTACGGCTCTGATCCTCGTTGCCTGCTTTGTGTTCCGCAATATGCCGGTTGGCGTACGCGGTGGCATCGCCGCCATGAGTCAGTTGGATCGCAGTCTGGACGAGGCTTCGCTCACGCTACGCGCCAGCAGTTTCTGCACCCTGCGCAAGGTGATCCTGCCACTGTTGAAACCTGCTATCAGCGCGGCCCTGGTCTATGCCTTTGTGCGGGCGATCACTTCCATCAGCGCGGTGATCTTCCTCGTCAGTGCCCAGTACAACATGGCCACCTCCTACATCGTTGGGTTGGTTGAAAACGGAGAATACGGCGTGGCTATCGCCTACTCCTCAGTGCTGATCGTGGTGATGATGGCCGTGATCCTGACCTTCCAACTGCTGGTCGGCGAACGCCGCCTGCGCCGCGTATCCCGCATTGCCACACCGCCGGCGATCCCTCCGGCAACCTTACAACAGGAGAATGCCGTATGACTGCCATTCGTTCCGGTTCGGTGGTGTTTGAAAACGTCACCAAACAGTTTGCCGATTTTGTCGCCCTGCCCGGCCTTTCTCTTACCGTCGAGCCAGGGACGCTAGTGACGCTGCTCGGTCCTTCCGGCTGCGGAAAGACCACCACGCTGCGTCTGCTGGCTGGCTTGGAGCACCCAACTTCGGGGCGCATCCTAATTGGCGGCAAAGACGTAACACATCTGCCCGCCAACGAGCGTGACATCGCGATGGTTTTCCAATCCTACGCCCTGTTCCCGCATATGAACGCGTTGGACAACGTGATGTACGGCCTGCTCGCCAGCAAGCTATCGCGTAAAGAGGCGCAGGATCGGGCACGTGAGGTGCTGAAGTTGGTTGGCCTGGAAAGCATGGGCCAACGTCTGCCCTCCGAGCTGTCTGGTGGACAGCAGCAGCGCATCGCCGTGGCGCGTGCGCTGGTGTTAGAACCGCAGGTGTTGTTGCTCGACGAACCCCTCTCCAACCTTGACGAACGCCTGCGCCGCCGCGTGCGTACCGAGATCCGCGATTTGCAACAGCGCCTCGGCTTTACGGCGGTGTACGTCACGCACGATCAGGAAGAAGCGTTGGCGGTTTCCGATAAGATTATTGTCATGAAAGACGGGCATATTGCCCAACAAGGGGCACCGCAGGAACTCTATCACTCCCCCGCTTCGGTGTTTATCGCCGACTTTATGGGCGAGGCGAATATCCTGCCCTGCGCGATTGAACGGGTGGAGGGGAATGAGGCGCTGATCAGCCTGGGCAACCGTCAATATCGGATACCGGGAGCCAAAGCCCGCCCCGGTGCCGCCCAACTTTCGGTACGCCCGCAGTTTATTACCCTGCATGCGGACCAGGCTGGCGCGTTGAACGGAGAAGTGACCCACAGCATCTGGCTCGGCGACCACATCGAATATGAAGTGAAAACCGACCTCGGCGCACTGTTTATCGTCGACGTGCAGATGGAGCGCCAACTGACGCCGATGACCCGCGTGGCCATTGATTTTAAACCTCAGGGGCTGGCGCTGATTGCCCAGTGAGCCCAAACTTAAGGACTTGATATGAATGAGCAGATTTCCCAACGCCTGGCGTTGGCCGAGCAGGTCGCACGTGAGGCGGGAACCAGGGCGCTGGACTATTTCAACCGCCGCGAAAGCCTGGTGATTGAAACCAAGCGTGATGCGCAGGACGTGGTTTCCATCGCCGATCGCGAAGTTGAATTGTTGATCCGCGAGCGTATTGCACAGCAGTTCCCAGACGACGGTTTTCTCGGTGAAGAGTTTGGCCTGCAATCCGGCAGTTCGGGCTACACCTGGGTGGTTGATCCGATCGACGGCACCAGCCCCTTCGTCAACGGCATGCCGAACTGGTGCGTTTCCGTTGCCGTCATTCACCATGGCGATCCGGTGATTGGCGTGATTATGGCGCCTTGCCAGCAGGAGTGTTTTGTCGCGGCACGTGGCGCAGGCGCAACGCTTAATGGCAAGCCGCTACACGTCGATCCGGCGCGCACGCTGCAAAATCACATCACCGGCTTTGGTGCCAACAGCTATGTGGCCCCCGAACGCGTTGGTGAGATCGTCGCTGAGATCACGGCGGTTGGCGGCAATTTTTTCCGCAACGGTTCCGGGGCCATGATGTTGGCCTGGGTTGCCGCAGGCCGGCTGGTCGGTTACTACGAACCTTATATGCACGCCTGGGATTGTCTGGCGGGTTACTGCCTGGTGAACGAGGCTGGTGGCTGGACGCATCCATTTAATACTGGGGAAAACCACCTGCTGCACGGCGGGCCGGTGCTGGCCGTTGCCCCCGGAGCCAAGGATGAGCTGTTACGGATCGCACGGCTGTAACCCGTGTTCTCTCTGTTTGGGGCCGGACCATTGTCGACCCCGACGGATTAACAGGTTGAGCTTGTTTACTCAACCTGTTGTTCTTCAATATCATATTTTACCACCACATCGTTCAGATATAGCCGTTCGGACTGTAATAACACCGAGTCCTGCCCTTTGGTGGAGATATCACGCCAGATTTCATTCTGCCGGTAAATACGCTGTTGCCGACGGATAAATCGGTGGGATTTCTGGTAGACATGATACTTAACCGTGCGGGGAGCCGAGCACAGCAGCTCACCTTCCAACTGATGCTCTGCAACGTTGAACACCAGTTGAAAGCTATCCTGAGTCGGGTTATACAGCACCAGATCGATATAGTTGTAGAAAATGGCGGCTCCCGAGCCAAAAGGCAATATACGGCCTTCGTCCGGGAAAGGATCAAAACTGTGATTTGCCCGTTCGGCCACCACCAACGGTGAGTGGATCGCCATCCAGTGGATTAAATTGCTGAGCTGGCAAATGCCGCCGCCAATACCACTGCGCGCTTCGCCAAACGACAGCTCCATCCCTTCAACAAAACCACGCGCGCGAGTCGGTTTCCCCACCAGCTTACAAAATGAGAAATACTCACCCGGCTTGATAATAATTCCACTGGTTGCCGCAACCGCCAGCCGCAGATTAATCACTTTATTGTGCTGCAAGCCTATATCGCTATTGCCCAGCTTGCGGATCAGCTTCGAGGTGTGCTTGATAAAACGGTGATCCAGCCGCTGCCCCGGCGTTTTCTCAATGGCGTACCGGCGCGATGACCATTGCCACGCAAGATGGCGCAAAACTCGCTTTTGCCGAACTCGCAGCCAATAAAGCAGTGGATGATAGGATGATAAAGGCCTGCGCATAGCGTTAATCCATTAACCAGTAACTTAATGATAAATTAGGAGAAAAACCATTAACCACCACGTTATGGCATAGTGGTCAAAGAACAGCACCGTTCAGTATACCCGAGCACGGGGTAAATCACTCAGCCTGGTGGTATAAGCCGGTGACAACAGTTCACGCTTCATCGACCACACCTGCTGCGTACCCTGGCCAGCAAACCACAGCTTGGCCCGGCCCGAGTTATTGATATGATCCATCACCTGCATCAGCTTTTCGCTACCGGGCCTTGGTTGATAGTCGTCAAACAGTTCGAGCTGGGCGATACCCCGGCTGAAAAAATCCTGCAGCATCACGCCGCCCTTATCGAAACGATGACCGGGTTGCCAAATGGCATCCAGGCAATGCATCGCAGCAGCAATAATATCGCGGGTATCTTGCGTTGGCGTGTTCAATTTGACGCTGGCCGAATTACCGTAATAGGCCTCGTGAGTGGCGAACGGACTGGTTTTGATCCAGGCGCTGACGTGCCGACAATATTGCCGTTCCGCCCTGAGCTTTTCTGCCGCCCGCGTGGCGTATAAGCAGATCGCCTGATGCATATGTTCATACTCGGTGATGCGCTCACCAAAGCTACGGCTGCTGATAATCTGCTGCTTGGTTGGCGCGAATTCTTCCAGTTCCAGGCAAGGCTCGCCACACAGTTCCCGCACAGTACGTTCGACTACCACGCTGAAACGTTTACGTATCATGGTGGTGCTGGCATCAGCCAGTTGCAGCGCACTTTCTATCCCCATCGCGTTCAGCTTTTTTGCTATCCGCCGCCCAATGCCCCAGACCTCTTCTACTGGCACTTTATGCATTAGCTTACGCTGCCGCTCCAGGCTGGAAAGGTCGACCACGCCGTCGGTTTGTTTCACCCATCTTTTGGCAGCAAAATTTGCCAGCTTGGCCAGCGTTTTAGTTTGTGCGATCCCGACCCCGATCTTCAGCCTCGTATCGCTCCGCACTTTGTCCCGGATCTGCCGCCCAAACAGTTCCAGATTCCCGCAATTAGGTACCGAGGAGAGATCGAGAAAGCTTTCATCGATAGAATAGATCTCAACGCGGGGGACTAACTCTTCCAGTGCCGTCATCACCCGAGCTGACATATCGGCATACAGCTCATAGTTACTACTGAAAGCGACACCACCCGCACGTTCCAACTGCTGCTTGACCTTGAAATACGGCCCGGTCATCGTCATCCCCAATTTTTTGGCCTCTTGGTTACGGGCCACTACGCAGCCATCATTGTTTGATAACACCACCACCGGGCGGCCACGCAGATCGGGCCGCCATAGCATTTCACAGCTGGCATAAAAGCTGTTCACATCGGCCAGCGCGTACATTATTTCAGCCTCGTAATAGTCGACACCACGACGCCAACGATATCTAAATCTTCAGCTCCATCATGTAGCGGGATTGGCTGGTAGTTGGGGTTCATCGGTTCAAGCTGTACGACTGGCCGTAGACATAACCGCTTTACCGTGAACTCCCCACCAACGCTGGCGATCACGATATCGCCATGTTCGGCCCCAATGCTGCAATCGACCACCAGCATCGAGCCATCGGTAATACCCGCCTCCAGCATGCTTTCACCGGAGGCATAAAGAAAGTAAGTGGCGTTCGGGTGGCTAATGCAGTATTCGTTGAGATCGATCCTGGCATGGACGTAGTCCTGCGCCGGGCTTGGGAAGCCAGCAGGCACCCGATCGGAAAACAGTGGCAGGTACAATTTCTCTGGGGTTGGTGTTGGAACAAAGTGTTTCATAGGGGTATGTCTCTATACTGTGTTTTTATACAGTATAGTTGTGCTGAATGGCTGACGGAAGAGAGATTTTCAAGGTGAATGATATGGGTATGATCGGTAAGGAAAGAAAGTCAGGTTAGGCTGCGACCAGTGTAGGGGCGCTGCATGCTACGCACGTGCGGCAGAGAGTTAAAGAATTACGAACTCCAATTTCCCTTATAGAACCTAAAATTGGTTACTCAATATCTGACCCCGGCGTAAAGCAAACGCCTTGACAGATTTCTATAAGTTGATTAACTCAGTCTTAGGACATGTTTTAGTACTTAGCTAACCCGGTAGGCTTATGAAAATTATTGCAGGTACCCTTTTAATCATCCTGTTGGCTGGGTGTTCTACGGTCAGCGTTTCTGGCTCTGGCGGGAGTTCGGGGCGTTCAACGGCCACCATTGGCATCGGTTCTGGCGTCCGTCTTTGATAACGACATCCGCGCAGGTCTTCTGGCTGGCGCGAAGCCGTTAACTCAGGTTTTTTCGAAGAGATCGATAATCTCGTACTCTCCACCGATCACGGGTTTGCATAAGATTTTATAACCATCGCTATCAAAGCCCGGCGCCGCAATCATTAACTCCCCCGCTTCATCCAGGCTATCTACTGCACCCAGCCATAACCAGTGGTGAATAATATGGTACTGCGCCATATCAGCCCCCTGCTCTCGCAAGGCTATCGGGCCACGCCACGGCCAGCACACCACTCGGCTTTGCTCGAGCGCTGAGGCCAAGCGCTGCTGATGATCGGCCAGGCTTTCTTTACCGCAGCAAGCTCCGGCACAACGCTTCAATGCCGAACGGAAACAAGGGCGGCCTTTGCTTAATGGCTCAAGCCCCAGCAGCCCATAACACAACTGGTGCTGATCGGCGATAGACTGCAGCGCTTGTAGTGCCGCGCGCCGGTTGGCAAAAAGGCCAAACAGCCCAGCGTGCCGGGCAAAATCGACCTCTTTGGCATACACCACCGTGGGTTTGTCATCATTGAGTTGCAACGCGCAGAGCTGCCTGTTGCGGCGCAGGCGTTTATTGAACAGCGGTTGCTGCTGTTTAATCAGTTGCGCTTCCAGCAACAACGCCCCTATTTCACCCGCTGTTCTGATAAAGGTGATACGCCTGGCCTGGCGCAGCATGGCTGCTTCGTCTGGGGTACGCAAATGTGCAAGCACCCGGCTGCGAAGGTTCACGCTTTTACCGATGTAGAGCGGCATGGTTTCGCACTCGCCGTGGAACAGGTATACCCCAGGTAGAGCAGGCAAGCCTTCCAGCCATTGGCGTAGGTGTTCCGGGTACTGGTAGATAGCTTCCGCTTCAAACTCGAGCCTTGGTGCGGCAGAACGTCTGGTCAATGACAAACTCCATACTGATTTTTTATACAGTATAGCGGGGTTGGGTGAGGGTTTGAAGGAGTTTGTGGTCAAGCTATTCCTCTCACCCTATCCCTGTAGAAGCACTCATGATACCTACGATTTGTTCGGGGAGAGTTGGATGAGAGAGAGTCGTTTCGCGCAGATAATTTCTGCCCCTACTGATGGCCCCCCGACAAGAACATCACGAATCCTGTATGGCGCAGCATTTTTAATATTGAGGCTATACCATTGCTCTGGATAGAATGTTAGCGGAAATTTATCACAGCTCTCGATTTCCTGTTAGTCCCTCAGATGATAAAATGATCGGCAGAGAAAATCTCAAGAGTGTGGTTCATTAATGAAAGCAATTACCATTGAGCAGTTTGTAAAAAGAGACAATAACAACCTTGATTTAATTAGAGTATTGTGCGCTTACTTTGTCATTTATGCCCATGCTTTTGCGCTATCCCCAGCAGATGGAAGCAATGACATTCTATATAAGATAACATTGTTAGGATACGTTTCATTTGGAGGGGTTGCAGTAAAAACTTTTTTCCTAATCAGTGGACTGCTTGTTACAAATAGCCTGTTATCAAACGCTAAAATATTAAATTACATTGCATCACGTTTTTTTAGAGTTTATCCTGCTTACGCAACAACCATTATCATATCAGCACTGCTAATTGGACCGTGGTTAAGCAACCTTAGTCTTGGTGATTATTTTTCATCTAAAGAGGTGTGGATTTATATCACTAAAACATTAAGACTTGATGTCCAGTACAATCTTCCTGGAGTATTTAGCAACAACACACTAAGTGCAGTAAATGGTTCTCTTTGGACAATACCAATGGAGATAAAGGCTTACTTTTACTTATTATTGATATACTTAGTTAGTCTTTTATTTGGCCCCTACAAAAGAGTATTCATTGCGCTTATATCAATAGCTATACTCATTGAGCCGTTCACACCACTAAAAGGTCATTTGGTTGCAAAATCAGACGACCCAAGTATCTATTTACTTTATCCATTTTTCTCTGCCGGGTGTCTTTTGGCAATACTGAAGAATAAGATCACAACCAACGCATTTTTAGCTTTAGCGATAATAGCAATTCTCACTTTCTTTTTAATAGATGATAATGCATCCAAAACAGCATTGTTTTATGTTTTCTCATCCATGTCATTACTATACATATCTTCACTTACATTTGTCAGGATGATGAAAATTGAAAGTGACATTTCATACGGAATTTATTTATGGGCCTTCCCAATCCAGCAGACAATAGCCTCATTATTTATTGCATCTCCATATGTTAATATCTTACTATCAATAATAATATCAAGCGTCTTTGCATACCTTAGCTTTAAGCTTGTAGAGAATCCAGCTATGAAAATGAGCAAGCGAATACTAAGTATGAACTTTTCATTACAACGCACTCCCTCATAAGAAAAGCCCGGTTCCCGGGCTTTATCATCTTCTTTTTAGGTTTCTCCGGCCAGTCTATGTCTGAACGATGGCCTGTACATCATCAATGTGGTCCAGCACTGTATTCAACTTATAAGTCTTGGAGGCCGACCTCCAGGTAGTCTGCACCACCACCTTCTGCGATGACAGCACGACAAACGGCCCCCAGTAAGTAAACATCGAAATACCGGGTTGTCGATTTTGTCACATTCCCTCCGATACCAGGCATCGTCCTTGCGCGGGTCACTGCGCCAGTGGAATGTAAAAACCGGGATTTTCCCACTGTGCCGCTTTTGAGCGAACGGGTTAGCCATGCCATTAACCGAGCTGAGATCAATGCGGCAACGCGTCGTCTGGGATAATGCTGCATCAATCAGCAGTGGACGCTGCAAGAATGCCGCCTCGTCTACCAGATACTTACCGTTTCCCGCGCCAAATCCAACCGGCTAGATAATGTCGTGCCGTTGAGCGCAAGAATAATGGCGCTAACCAACAGGCCTAACAGCGCCGTATTCTTCCATCCGGTGAGCCAGCTCACGCTAGCACCTTGCTGGCTACTTCAAACCGCGCTTTCCGGTCATCGATGCCGTTCAACCCGCCGTTGATCACCTTAGTGACTGCCGCGACATCTGCACCGAACCGGCCGCATTTGTTGGCAGACCAGAACCACCCAGCGGCGCGCATCGCGTATTCGTCACGCTCAAGCAGCTCGGGCACCAGCACAAAGTCAGCTTTCAATGCGGCACTGCAGGCGCGGTAGTTATCCAGGCCAGTGAGCTGCGGAATTCCACGCCCGCGGTATTTCCAACCATCCCCTGCAGCTTTGTTACCCATACGTCCTGAGTAGACAAGATTTGCGATAGCCGCCTGCCGGTTGACTGGCACAACGCTTTCCCCAAGCTGACGCCCCAGCATCGCGCACTGGTCTTTCGATAGGCGTTTACCGAAAGTGGATTGAAGGCTCGCAATGCTGTAGTTGAACGACTCCACCACACGGGTGAAACCGGATGACTCATGGCCGAACTGGGCGAAAAACATCGCCTGGTCTACAGCTGAGGTGATGCCGAATTCTTTAAAAGTGGCGTCGATATGCGGAAACCAGCGCGCAACTAGCCCGGCGCCAATGTTGGCCGCCTGTTGGAATTGGTCTTTTGTCATTTTTTTATCTCGTTTCAGGCTTCACTATACGCATGACGTTACCGCGTGCGCGGACCACAGCGATGCATAAAGCAACGTTGATGAGGGTTTCCGACCAGTTCGCTACGTGATAATCACCAGTCAGCGTGCGGATCGTTACTGATGCGCTGGCCACTATCAGCAACCAGGCGAAGACCGTAACCATAGGGCGATGTGTTGCCCCGTTCCGGCGATAGGCCATCAGGCGGAAGGCTGTTGCACCACAGACAATAGCGTTAATCGTCAGCAGGTATTCATTCACGGTCTCCCCCTCGCCTGGTAATTTCGTCCAGTGCAGTCGGATCAGAAGATTTGGCGATGAGATACATCAGCAGGCGAACTGCAACAGCGCCCCCCACTAACGCCCCGATTGTGTCCCCTACTTCAATATGTTTTCCCGGCAGCACGGAAAGGAAAGCCTCGATCACGTCAGCAAAGAACTCTGCAGAGAACATCCCGGCCAGGAACGAGGAGGCGAACATCCATACTTTCTTGAAGTTGGACAGGTCATTCGAAGACAGGACGAAAACCGCCGCCCCCGCAAATGCCCCGACAACGACCGCAGGATCAAGGTTGGAGAACACCCCGACTATTGTCACGCCAGTTACTGCCGCTGCCGCCGCCCCAGTACCAGAGATCGGCTCACTCATAATTGCTCCTTTGTTTGCTGGTTTGCTGTATCGCTCAGCAAACGCCGGGCGCTAGATATGAAAAAGCCCCGAACTATGCCGGGGCAAAAATTACATCATCACACACCCAAATGAACGGTAATGTGTTTAGGTGTTTTACCACCATTACTTGTACTGGCTTCAGCCTTAATTGAGGCAGCCTGATTAGCTTCAATAACGCCAAACCAGCTATCACAATCCGTCTCTGGTAGGTAAAAGTTCGAGTAGGATGGCATCACACCGCTTGGCGGAAAAGACGACACCCCTGTCACCACATTAATACGGCCAGCGTTAGCTTCTACGTAAGCTACGGAAACGCCATTAAAAATAAGCCTATGGGATGCCTTGGAATCCTTCCCTAAAGCGGTAGCCATGATCAATGGAACTGCAATACGGCGACGATATGGAGCCGGAGGGATATTGAAGGTAAAAGTGTTATCCAGGTAATGCGTTTCAGCGACTTGCATGGTTCTTTCCTCTTTGGTTGTTTAACCCAAACCACTGTTTGGATGAACAGTATCTCAAGAAGAAAGGATTAGTGATATTCGGGACGGTTGTACCATGAACGATACAACTGCTCAGTTCCCTGATCTCCAGAAACGCCAAAACCCGCACTATTGGCAGGTTTAGTCTAAGTACGCTTACACATACGGCAGCATATACCGAAACACTGGCTCAGTGGTTCATCAAAATCAACACGTTTGCACCATTTTCCTGCATTTTGTTTAATTTTCGCGTTTTATAAACGCATCTTGTAAAGGTTGATTGATTAGATATTCCGCTGCGCAAAGGATTTCTGCTACCTCTCTTCGGCATGTTATATGCGATGGTATTGGACGATACAGGCAAGCAAGCGCCACAGGTTTTATGGTCAGTTCTGGCATCAAGAAAAACAGCGTGGACGGCTCCCTTAATCCTGACAGCTTAACAAAAACATTTGTGAAGGCCAGGAAACTGGCTGGGCTCGTTCTTGAGGATTCGCCGCCGACGTTCCATGAGATCCGAAGCTTGGCCGGGCGACTGTATGAGAAGGAGAAAGGGAAGGAGTTTGCGATGAAATTGCTGGGGCATAAGTCGGTCAAAATGACGGACAAATATCTCGATACGAGGGGGAAAGAATACGTGATGTTGTAAAAGGCCGAGTATAGGAATTCGTGGAAATTTCGTGTATTTTCGTGGAATTTATTTTTATACTTATAAATCAAAAAGATAAAAAAAGACCGAGTACGATTCCTATACTCGGTCTAGGGAAAGGGCTCTTGGGAGAGAGCCGTGCGCTAAAAGTTGGCATTTATGCAAGGTTTGTTCAACCGTGCATTCTAAGAATAGTCCAAGGTGCAAGTTTTGCCAGCCCAGCGCACACAAGTGATAGTTACAAACAGAAATTAATTACGTACATCTCGTCACCACCCGTAAACTTTTGCATAAGTATCGGGTGGTTAGCTGATTAGTCAGCACACAATTTTTCTGCTCTTTCGCGGAAAGGTTGCACGCTCATTTTCTGACCAGGGTGGTTGGCGTCATCCAGCAGGATCACATCCAGCGATTGGGCACGCTGCTGCCCCGCTTTCACCTGTGCTTCTGCTGCTTCATTGAGTGGATACTGCATCAGGGTGCTGTTGTTAAGCACAAACAAGGCGGCACCTTTGCGACATTGCAGCGTAACTTCCTCTTTGGTGAACGCCCACTGTTTGCCGTACTCCAGCTTAGTGACGTTAACCAGCTTATCTGCCGCCAGCGCGCTCGACGCCGTTGCCAGCAGCGCAATACCAAGAATTACTGATTTCATGTTTTTGGCCTTAAGTTGCGATTTAAATCGATTTTCCCGCAGTTTGAGGGCATCCGGCAAGGCGCAATGTCATACCGGCGCATAGGTTGCAAATAAACTCACCAACAGCAGCACCGCAGCCCCCAACGCCACCTCAAGCCAGCAGGCGATCACCACTCCGCGCTGTGCCAGATTGGGGGTGGTACGCATTGCGGGGACGATAACGTAACGGTTGGCCAATGCCACCATTACCATCAATGCCACCAGCCCGGCTTTAACTAACAACAAACGTTGATAGGCGGAATCGAGATCGACTGGCCAGCGGCCAAGGATAATCAGGCTGTTGATTATGCCCGTGACGATCACCAGCACTACGGCAACATGGCCCCAGCGGGAGAAACGGATCAGGGTGGCGATAGCATCGCTACGCCACTGCGGTTGTGGCAAGTAGCGCAGGCAAAACAACAACGGCAACAGGCTGCCGAACCAGTAGCCTGCGGCCAACAGGTGCAAGGCGTGGTTAACTCGGTGTGCTATGCCCAATATGCCCGCATGCATCGCCGCATGGCCGATAAACGCCATGTTGATCAGTAGCAGTGCCGAGCACAGCGCCAACGCTTGTCCCCGCTTTGCCGCAGGCAACAGCAAGGCTAACAAGGCCAGCAGGGAAAAACCCAGATGCCAGCGCCAGGCCTCACCAAAGGTGGTGCCCAACACCGCCCACCAAATGCTCAATTGCCAGGTATCCACCCAGCCATCACCCATCAATCCGGCCTGAATAGCCAGCATCAGCAAGGCGGTTAGTGCGGAGATCCAGGTCGAGGCGAGCAGCAGCGGGCGCACATCGCGGGTGATTATCGGGGAAAGGCGCTGTGGCGACAGGACGGCGGTGAACAGGCTGACGCCAAACATCAGCATCACCGCCGTAAAGTGCACAAAGCGACACAGCACAAACAGGGTCGCCAGAGTCATAGCTTAGTTAACGGTAAAGCTGTACTGACCTTTGGTTTTATGACCGTCAACGGAAACCACGTGCCAGCTGACCTGGTATTTCCCCGCAGCCAGATCACTTTCAATCGGTACGTTAATCTGGGTGTTGTTGCTTGGATCCAGATCCAGCTTGCCGGTTTTAACCACGGCGTTATCTGGGCCGGTCACTTTGACACCGCTGAAGTTAGGCTCGATGCCTTCGGAGAAATTCAGCGTCAACACTTTTGGCGCAGAGCTTACGGTGGCGTCTGCCGCCGGAGTCTGTACTTTCAGGTGGGCATGCGCCAACGCCTGCTGAGAAGACAAGCCGACAAACAGTACAAAAATGGTGGAAAGCAGGCGATAGGATGAACGAATTTTAGCGATCACGGAGGAGTCCTTTATCAATTATGTAGGTGATAAGGGCCAAGACCGGTTACGCGGAGCGATGTTTCCGCAGCCTCAACCCACCACTGTGATTGCGCCACGGGTAAACAGCAGAAGGAGTGGGTAACTCACTGTTATAACTCTCTACCTCCCGGTAGCGTATCGCGTTAAATCATAACGACGGTGAATCGGCAAGTCGAGCACATCACTGATATTTTGCGATCTGGCAGCACGTATCGCTATAGCCGCCCGATAAACACAGGGCAAAAAAAACCGCGTACGGTGAAAAGTACGCGGTTTTCAGATTGATGACAAAAGTGGGTTATCAGGCCTGGCCGTTACCGCTTACTGCCTCGGCACCCATTCTCTTCAGATCTTTATCAATGAAGAACAGTGCCTTGCCGCTGTTGCCTACCAGCGCCAACTTGTCCAGTACGGATTTGAACAGCTTCTCTTCTTCGTGCTGCTCGGCAACGTACCATTGCAGGAAGTTGAAGGTTGAGTAGTCTTGTGTGGTCATTGCCACGTGCGCCAGTTCATTGATTTGACGAGTGATCAGTTGCTCATGCTCGTAAGTCTGCTGGAAAACGTCCGCCAGTGATTCAAACTCTACCGGCGGTGCAGAAATGCTGCCGATCAGTGGCAAAGCACCAGTATCACTGAGGTAGTCGAACAGACGCTGCATGTGCTGCATCTCTTCACGTGAATGTTCTTTAAGGAATGCTGCAGCCCCTTCGAAGCCTTTATCGCTGCACCAGGCGCTCATTTGCAAATACAGATTGGCGGAATAGAATTCCAGATTCAGTTGCTCATTCAGTTTCGTGGTCATTGCTTGCGTTAGCATGAGGATCCTTATTATTTTTGCAGGCCATAAACTTAATTGACTACATTATGCCTTGATTAACACAAAATAAAAACACTTGATTTACATTCATTAATTTAAGGTGAAATTTACCTATAAATTCAATGAGTTATAAAATAACTTATTTTAACATTAAATTATTATGATAATCATTTTCATCTTTATATTTACAGTAAGGCGAATCATTCTTATTTAACAAAATAAACCAGCGACATTAGGCTTAAACATTATATCACCCTGCTTTTTGTAATGGCTCTACGCCCAGAGTCTGAAGATGATAGGGATATGTTGGCTTGAGAAGCTTGCCAAGCGCGGCACGGTAGATTACCTTCTGCGCTGAGTTGCCGTTACACACTAGAAGGAAAATAGCATGGGCTACAATCTGGCAGAACTTTCCAAAGACGAGATGGACAAGGTGAACGTTGATCTGGCCGCGTCTGGAGTAGCATTCAAGGAACGCTACAATATGCCGGTGATCCCTGAGATGGTGGAACGTGAGCAGCCAAAGCATCTGCAGGACTACTTCCGCGAGCGTGTGATGCACTATCGCGTCGAATCACACAAATTCTCTCGCCTGCCTTACGAGCCTAAAATGAAGTAATGGCGCCTCTCCCACAGGGAGAGGGAACCGATCGAGTGTGTTTGAAATTTCTCGGGACTCACCTTGGATGAGGAGGTGATCGATTTTGCCAAAGTTACCGATTTACCTCCAAATGAGCAGGGGCTAACAGCTCCCTCTCCCTATGGGAGAGGGTTGGAGTGAGGGGGCAGCAAAGCGGTCGGTAGCCAGCATCAGCTGGTGCAAAATACCCGGTTCATCCGTGGAGTGCCCTGCCCCTTCGACAATATGAAGTTCAGCCTCAGGCCAGGCTTTGGCCAGATCCCAGGCGTTTTGTACCTGACAGGCCATATCGTAACGGCCATGAACGATCACCGCCGGAATATGACGGATCAACGGAACGTTGCTCAGCAGTTGGTCATCGCTGTCGAGAAAGCCCTGATGGCTAAAGTAGTGGTTCTCAATACGGGCAAAGGCCAGCGCGAAATCATCTTCGCCAAAGGAGGCGGAGGCACCGCTTGGTAACAGCGTTACCGTTTCCCCTTCCCACACGCTCCACAGTTTGGCAGCCTCAAGCTGCACTTGCAGATCCGGTGACGTCAGGCGTTGACGGTAGGCAGCAATCACGTCCTTGCGTTCTTCCTCCGAAAGGATAGACAGCACCCGCTCCCATTTATCCGGAAAGAAGCGGGAAGCGCCGTCTTGATAATACCAACTCAGCTCCTGCTTACGCAGCGTGAAGATCCCCCGCAGCACCATCTCGCTGACGCGTTGCGGATGCGTCTGTGCATAGGCCAACGCCAGCGTGGACCCCCAGGAGCCACCAAAGACCAGCCACTGATCCACTCCGGCCATGACACGCAGTCTTTCAAGATCGTCAACCAGATGCCAGGTGGTGTTATTGTCCAGGCTGGCATGCGGTTTGGAACGGCCACAGCCGCGCTGATCGAACAACAAAACCTTATAGCGCTGCGGGTCGAACAACTGGCGATGATAAGGTGCGCTACCACCGCCAGGCCCACCGTGGATAAATACCGCAGGCTTACCGTTTGGATTGCCACTCAGCTCCCAGTAGATCCGGTGCCCATCTCCAGTATCCAGCCAACCGCTGTCATAGGCGGATAATGGCGGGTACAAACCTCGTAATTGTTCCATGGCGCGTACGTCTCTCTGTGAGTGATACCTTCATCAAAGCCGAAGCCGCTCATCAGGTCAACGGTAAAACGCTAAAACCTCCACCTATACCAACATGTTAGTGTGCGTTTGCTCAAAATGAAGTCGACTTGCTTTTACGCATATGGGGTTCGCGCATTTCTTGTGCGGTTTTGGCTTCAATACTCAGCTCTGCCGTGGGGCGTAATAACAGGCGTGGCAGGCCGATAGGCTCACCCGTTTCAAGACAATAACCGAAATCACCGGTTTCCAGGCGCTGCAGGGCGGCGGCCATCTTCGGCAGCAGGCGGGTTTCCCGATCCAATTGGCGGAACAGCAGGCGCAGATCTTCTTCGCGCGCGGCTTTATCCGCTTCGTCACCGCTAATATCGCCGCTGTCGATATCACGTTTCAACACGTCGATGTGCTGCCAGAGTTTTTGTTGCTCGTCCAATAGGCGTTGGCGGAAAAACGCCCGCTGCTCCGTATTCATGTAATCAGATTCTGGCATCGCCAGCAGTTGTTGCTCGCTTAATAATGTCATGACTGTCATGGCACACTCCGTGTACATAAGTTTGTTACATTATAACATTTTTAACACATAAAGGTTAATAATAAATAATCATTGGATAAACAAGGCGTTGACGTTTCCATACCCTTTGCTGCTTGCATATGATGGCCGCTAGGGGGTTAATGGTTCAGCAAGCCACCCAACCATAGGTTAACCAAGAGGCCATCATGAGTAAGGGAATGGACAGCAAGAAAAATGCGAAGAAGAAACCGTTGAAAACCCCAGCCGAGAAAAAAGCGGAGAAACGTTCCAAGAAAGGACAGTCGTCTACATCTGGTGAGTAAATCAGTTTCTGACCGTAGTTAAACCCGCCGAGGCGGGTTTTTTGTTACCTGCGAAAAGACAGGTTGGCATCCCAACCTCATATCGTTAAGCTAGGGAGTAGACTTTAGCTGGGAACATCATGATGTTACGTGTAATCGATACTGAAACCTGTGGGCTAGACGGCGGCGTAGTGGAAGTCGCTTCCGTTGACGTGATCGACGGGCAAATCACTAATCCGATGAGCGACCTGATCAGCCCAGATCGGCCTATCGGCCTGGACGCCATGGCCATTCACCACATCACCGAGCAGATGGTTGAGGGCAAGCCGCGTATCGCTGTCGCTATTGGGCGTTACCAGGGCAGCCAATATTATGTTGCGCATAACGCCGCCTTTGATCGGGCCATGCTGCCAGAAATGAACGGTGCCTGGATTTGTACCCTCAAGCTGGCACGTACGCTGTATCCAGACATTAAATATGGTAATCAATACCTGCGTTATGCGCTGAATCTGGATGTGCAACTGCCGCAGGACTCCGCGCTTTATCCACACCGTGCACTGTACGACTGCTACGTAACCGCAGCACTGCTACAACGCATTGTGCAGGACTCCGGTTGGACGCCAGAACAGATGCTGGAAATCACCGAGCAGCCGGTATTATTGAAGAAATTCAAGTTCGGCAAATACCGTGGGCAATCTATTGAGCAGGTGGCGCTGGAAGATCCTGGCTATCTGCGTTGGATGCTGAAATCAATCGACGATCTCAGCCCGGATATGAAACACACGTTGAAATACTACCTGTTGGGTTAATCAAGCGGGCAGTCTCCTGCCCGCGATGATTTATTCCGCCAGCGCCAGAATAAACGCATATTCCAGTGCAATATCTTCGTAAGCCTTAAAGCGCCCAGACTTGCCGCCGTGGCCGGCATCCATATCGGTATACAGCAGCAGTTGGCGATCGTCGGTTTTCAACTCACGCAGTTTCGCCACCCACTTGGCAGGCTCCCAGTATTGCACCTGCGAATCATGCAGCCCGGTGGTGACCAGCATATGCGGATAATCCTGCGCTTTCACCTGGTCGTAGGGGCTGTACTGCAAGATGTAATCGTAATACGCCTTGTCGTTTGGGTTGCCCCACTCGTCATATTCACCGGTGGTTAGCGGGATGGACTCATCCAGCATGGTGGTTACCACGTCCACAAACGGCACCTGAGCCACTACGCCATTGAACAGCTCAGGAGCCTGGTTGACTACCGCGCCCATCAGCAAGCCACCGGCACTGCCGCCCATGGCGAATACTCGGTCAACATCGCCATAGCCCTGCTCTACCAGTGTCTTGGTGACGTCGATAAAGTCGTTAAAGGTGTTTTGTTTGTTGAACAGCTTGCCGTCTTCATACCAGAGCTGCCCCAGTTCGGCACCGCCGCGAATATGCGCCAGCGCGAAGACAAAGCCGCGATCCAGTAAGCTTAGGCGGCTGGCACTGAATGCCGGATCCATGCTGCTGCCATAGGAGCCGTAGGCATACACCATCAGCGGGTTCGCCCCATGTGCAAAGCGGTCAGCACGGTAAACCAAAGATACCGGCACCTCAACGCCGTCACGGGCTTTCACCCACACGCGCTCGCTACGATAATCTTCCGCCGTGAAGTTTTTCACTTCCTGCTGCTTGAGCAACTCCCGCTCGCCACTGTCCAGATTCAGCTCATACAGCGTGGTTGGCGTGGTCATGGAGGAATAGCCGTAACGCAGCACCTCGGTTTCCGGGTCCGGATTATAGGCCAGCCAGGTGACGTAGGTCGGATCGTCAAAAGCGATGCTCTTGTCTTCACCGCTCTGCCAGTGGATTTGGCGCAGCTGGGTCAGCCCGGCGATGCGCTCCTCCACCACCAGCCAGTCACGGAACAGGCTGAACCCTTCGAGCATGACATCGGTGCGCGGGGCAATCAGTTCCTGCCATTGGCTTTCCTCAGCCTGCTCGCTCTGGTACAAGCCAAAGTTCTTGCCGTTTCTGTTAGAGCGAATGTAGAAATGCTCACGGTAGTGATCGAGGGCATATTCGTGATCTTTACGGCGCGGCGCAAACATCTGTGGCTTACTGTCTGCACTGTTCGCATCCAGCAACAGGATCTCTGAGGTGGTGGTGCTGCTGAGGTGGATCAGGATAAAACGCTCGGAGGTAGTTTTTTCCAGGCTGACGTAGAAAGTGTCATCCTGTTCCTCGTAGATCAGCACGTCCTGCTGCGGATCGCTGCCCACCACGTGGCGATAGACCTGATACGGGAGCAGTGTCTTGGCATGTTTACGCACGTAGTAGACGGTGGCGGAATCATTCGCCCACTCGAAGTTGCCAGAAGTGTTTTCCAGCACCTCGTCGGCCCAGCTATCGTCGCCTAGGTTCTTGAAACGGATATCGTATTGGCGGCGCGACAGGAAGTCCTCCGCCACGGCCAGGCGCTGGTTGTCCGGGCTGACGTCCAACCCGCCCAGCGTATAGAACTCGTGCCCTTCCGCACGCTGATTGCCATCGAGCAAGGTGTCCCAAAGCTCGGTAGCCGCTGCGGGTTGCCGCACATACAGCGCATATTCATTACCCGGCTCATAGCGGGTCTGATAGCGGAAACCACGCCTGACGTAAGGCACGGAATGTTCCTGCTGTGGGATACGCGCGACCATCTCCTGATACAGAGTTTCGCGCAGCGCCTGTTGCGGCTTTAGCTGCGCGTCGGTGTAGGCATTTTCAGCCCGCAAATAGTCCAATACCTGGGGGTCGGTACGTTCGTCATCGCGCAGCCAGTAGTAGTCATCCACACGCGTGTCACCATGGATGGTAATTGGGAAAGGCCGTTTTTCTGCCTTGGGAGGTGTCATCATTGCTAAATCATCCGCTTACTTTGATTAAGGCAAGAGTGACACGAATTTCACCAGCTTAACAAGCCGCGTAGCTATTTTTTCAATGGGGGTGTCGGAACAGACAAGAGGGAGGATTTCCCCCACAACATCGCGCCAGTTCCAACAAAAGTGGCTGGGGCGATGCGGAGGATTAAGTGGCGAACCGAGGCTAACGTTTGGTAAACGCGATGACAAACAGCTCATCCAGCCCTGGGTAGATATCCTGGATCACCTGCTTGAGTTCGCTGAGCGTCATATTCTCCTGCTGCGCATGTTCATGCGTTAGCTCATCCAGGCGCACCGGCGTTACCGACTTTACCTCGATATAACAGAAAAATACGCCGTCTTCGTTGCGGCTGACACGCAGCACCTCATTCGGCTGGAAATGAGCTTCGCTGGCATCCCGAATGGTGATGGTTTTGCGCCCGGCCAGAATATCTTGCTCAAAACGGCTGAAGAAGGTTATCTCACGGGACATACTGGATCCTTGGTTATGGTCATGTTGCTGTATCACTGCTTAGGCGGCCTGCTGCTCTTCTGACGCAGCGCCTTCTTCCGGGGCGGCGGCAGGTTTCTCACCTTTGGCTTTAGCGGGCTTTTTGGCTACTTCTTGCGGGGCACCACCACGCAGGATCTGCGCCAGCACATCTTTGTGTTCCGCCAGGAAGAAGCTCAACCCTTCACGCTGTTCTTCTTCCAGCGTGACTGGCGCTTGCTGCAACCATTCACCGAGGCTATCGGCCAGATCCAACATTTTGTCGTAGGCATCGGCTTCTTTCTTATTTGCGAAAGTCATTTTTTCCTCACCGTTTCTCACTACTACATATTTCACTTCAACAGCCATGAGCATCTTCCTCAAAGGTTATGATACTGTATTTTTATACAGTATATAGTGATTTCGGGCAGGGCTGCAAGCGCCCTGCCGTTTATTATTTCAACAGCCGCACTTTGCAGCTCTTGCCTTTGATCTTACCTTGCTGAAGCTGTTGCAGTGCCTTACGGGCACTGGCCTTACGGATAGCCACATAGGCATGCACAGGGAACATGTCGATCTTGCCGACTTCTGCCGCCGTTAGCCCGGCATCACCGGTCAATGCCCCCAGAATATCGCCAGGGCGAATTTTAGCCTTACGGCCGCCGTCAATGCACAGGGTGACCATTTCCGCTTCCAGCGGCGTGTTAGGCGCCCCGCTCAGCTCAGACACGGGTGACCATTTTGCGCGCATGGACAGATACTCTTCGAGAGCATGGACTCGCACCATTTCCTGCGGCGTACACAAGCTGATCGCCAGCCCGCTCAGACCGGCACGACCAGTACGGCCAATGCGGTGGACGTGAACCTCAGGGTCAAACGACAGTTCGTAGTTGACCACCAGTTCCAATTCTTTGATATCCAGGCCACGCGCGGCCACGTCGGTCGCTACCAGTACACGGCAGCTGCGGTTGGCAAAGCGAACCAGCACCTGGTCACGATCGCGTTGTTCGAGATCGCCATGCAGCGCCATACAACTGATACCACGGGCTTCCAGCGCTTCATACACGCTCTGGCAATCACGCTTGGTGTTACAGAACACCACACAGGACGCTGGCTGATAATGGCGGATGGCGCTCACCAGCACCGCAGGACGCTGATCGCGAGTGGTTTCATAGAAACGTTGTTCGATAGAGGCTTGCTCATCGCCATCTTCGACCTCCACATTCAGTGGCTGGCGTTGCACACGGGCGCTAATACGCTCAATGCCCGCCGGATAGGTGGCAGAAAACAGCAGGGTTTGGCGCTGTGGCGGCGTGTAGCTGATCACATCATCGATATCATCGGCAAAGCCCATATCCAACATGCGGTCGGCCTCATCCAGCACCAGCACGGTCATCTCGTCCAGCACCAGGGTTTTCTTGCGCAGATGCTCCTGCACACGGCCCGGTGTACCCACCACAATGTGCGGCGCATGCACCAGGGAGTCGAGTTGTGGCCCCACCGGCTGGCCACCACACAGGGTCTGTATCTTGATGTTCTGGGTAAAGCGGGCCAGGCGACGCAGCTCTTTGCTCACCTGGTCGGCCAGCTCACGCGTCGGGCACAGAATAAGCGCCTGGGTTGCCACTTTGGCAACGTTGATTTTATCCAGCAGGCCGATGCCAAATGCCGCCGTCTTACCGCTACCGGTTTTCGCTTTGGCACGTACGTCCTGCCCGTTCAGGATGGCAGGCAGTGCTGCGGCCTGTACCGGCGTCATTTCGGCATACCCCAGTTCGTTGAGGTTGGCCAACTGTTCAGCTGGCAGCGGCAGGGAAGAAAAAGAAACTGTGCTCACGGCAATAACTCTTATATAGCAAGTGGAAAGGCGGCGCTGCGCTTGGCTGGCACCGGATCAGGCGCAGATGATAACAGAGTTGGTGGGGTTTCCGGATTTCGGCGTTAAAAAAAGCGGTTAATATGCACCGCTGGTCGTACGCAATCGTTTTCGTATATACTGCGCGCTCAGTGTCAGACTCGTGAATTCATTCAGATCCAGGTATCAGACTATGTTAACTATTGGAACCGCCCTGCGTCCTGCCGCCACCCGCGTTATGCTACTCGGCTCAGGCGAGTTGGGCAAAGAAGTGGCCATCGAATGCCAGCGTTTAGGCTTGGAAGTGATTGCCGTTGACCGTTATGCCGATGCCCCAGCCATGCATGTGGCACACCGTAGCCACGTCATCAATATGCTGGATGGTGCGGCGCTCAAAGCGTTGATCGAACAGGAACGCCCCGATTTTATCGTGCCGGAAATAGAGGCTATTGCCACCAGCATGCTGGTTGAGTTGGAGCAACAGGGCCATCACGTCGTCCCCTGTGCCGAAGCCACACGTCTGACCATGAACCGTGAAGGTATTCGCCGTCTGGCCGCTGAAACGCTGGAGCTGCCCACCTCCAGCTACCGCTTTGCCGATAACGAGCAAAGCTTCCGCCAAGCGGTGGCCGAAATCGGTTACCCGTGCATCGTCAAGCCAGTGATGAGCTCATCCGGCAAAGGGCAAAGCCTGATCCGTGAAGAGCAGCAGCTGGGCGCCGCCTGGGATTACGCACAGCTTGGTGGCCGCGCTGGCGGAGGCCGGGTCATTGTTGAAGGTCTGGTCAAGTTTGATTTCGAGATCACTCTGCTGACCATCAACGCCGTCGATGGCGTACATTTCTGTGAGCCGATCGGCCACCGTCAGGAAGATGGAGATTACCGCGAGTCTTGGCAACCGCAACGGATGTCAGAGCTGGCATTAAGCCGTGCTCAGGCGATCGCCGCAAAAGTGGTTAACGCACTGGGTGGATTTGGCCTGTTCGGCGTTGAGCTGTTCGTCTGCGGTGATGAGGTGATTTTCAGCGAGGTCTCCCCACGCCCGCACGACACCGGCATGGTCACGCTGATTTCACAGGATCTGTCAGAGTTTGCGCTGCATGTGCGCGCTTTCCTTGGGCTGCCGATTAACGCGATACGCCAGTTCGGGCCGGCCGCCTCTGCGGTGATCCTGCCAGAACTAAGCAGCGACAACGTGCGTTTCAGCGGGTTGGAGACGGCACTAAGTGGTTATAATCAGGTGCGGCTATTCGGTAAACCGAACATCGAGGGCAAACGCCGGATGGGCGTTGCACTGGCCGTTGCACCAGAAGTAGGGCAAGCGGTAGAGCTGGCCAAACAGGCCGCTGCGGCGGTGGCAGTGCAAGGGTAAAGCGGTTGGGGGTTCGGGGATACCGGCCCCCGCTAACGTCAGTAGTTTTCGTCGTGTTCGCTGTCTTCGTCCAGATATTCGGTCGGTTCTTCCTGCTGCTGTTCTTCTTCATCGTCGAACATCACGCTAACCTGATCGCCCTGATGTTTTTCGCGGATTTCCTGCGCCACAGTGGCGATGGCCTCTCCGCTGCTCATGCCCTGCCCCATCAGCAGATGGATACGTTCAGCAGCTTCCTGCTGTTCTTGATGACTCAGTGACGGCATACCTGCAAGCATGTCTTTCTCCCCGGTAAAATAGGCGTGAATTATACGCGCTAACGCCGCGGATCCCTACACCTGTTATTCGCTGGCCCGCAAGGGAGAGGCATTCTCACTGCGCCACTGTTTTAAGCGATGCAGCCACAACATCACATGCCATGTCTGCTTGATCCCCCGCATATTGTCGATCATCATCCGCTGAATGCCACGCCGGGAGAAATCTTCAGCGATCTGTTGTTGCGCCTGCAGTTCGGGCTCACGGCGAATACTATGGCAAATCCCCAGCGCCTCACGCGCGATTTGCCAGTGGAAGGCAGCGCAAATCGGAATCTTGCTGCTGTAACGCTGATTCAGTGCCACCAGCATCTCGACGATTTTCATATAGTGGCGCTGATACTCGACGTTCGCCTTCCCGATACGGCGACGGTTGCTGATCGAGCGATCGTGTACCCGTTGGCGATATAGCGGTTTGCTCAGGTATTTAACTCGTTGAGCATTGAACATCACCTCGGTGGTCCATGGGATATCCTGGTGGTGTAAACCAGGTTCGAAATAGAGTTGGTGCTGCTTGATAAAATCCAGGCGATACACGGCTAACCACACCACATGAATAAAGCGTCTTGATTTCAACGCTTTTTCCAACCACTGTACTCCAGAAATAACCGCCGTATCTTTCAGGCGCGTAGCAGGAATAATGTGTTGCAAATCACCATTGCTTGCAAAATAGCGTTCACCGTTACATTGCATCACGTCTAATTGATGTTCTTCGGCTACTGTAAGCAGCGTTGAATACATTTTCGGATCCAATAAATCATCGGCATCGGGGAAGGCGACATATTTACCACGGGCCACGGCCAGCCCGGCATTGCGAGCATTGGAGACCCCTGAGTTGGGCTGATCGATGACCTTGATATGTGGATGCTGCGCGGCGTAGCGGTGCGCGATCTCTCCTGAGCCATCGGTGGAACCATCGTTAACAATGATCACCTCCAACTGCTGCTCATGTTGCGCCAGCAATGAATTCAAGAAAGGAATAAATAGCTCCCCAACATTGTGCAAAGGAACAATAACGCTTAATTTTAATGACATTGCTGCCCTCACCTGCGGGGTAATTAGAATAATTATCGGGTAAAACAAGATACATTTATTATTTTACTTATTAAAATATTCACCGAGTAAATTTCTTTCGGCGAATATATAATGGCATTTTACATTTTATATAATGGCAGACGTGGCAAAAAATGCTCCATTTACGCTTGGTTTACTTTTCATCCGGCTAATCTGTAAGCAGCACCCTATGGCGTAATGTGGCAGAATGGCTGCCAACACCGCTGTTTACGTGAATCAGGTTGATTGAACCCTATGAATGCCACCGCCCCAAATCTCAAATCATTACCCTATACGCGCGAAGCCGTATTAACGCTGTTCGCTCCATTGGCACAGCAACCTTGGGCTATGCTGCTGCATTCAGGCTTTGCCGAGCACCCGCATAACCGGTTTGATATTCTGGTGGCAGAACCTCGCACCACGCTGACGACTTGCGGTGCCAGCACTGAGATCCAACAGGGAGAGACTCGCAGTAACTCACCTGAAGATCCCTTTGTGCTGTTACAGCAACAGCTAGATGCTCTCAACCTGCATCCGCCACTGAACGGCGAACTTCCCTTTCAAGGGGGAGCGCTAGGGCTATTTGGCTATGACTTGGGACGACGTATCGAAGCGTTGCCGCAGTTGGCACAGGCCGATATCAAGCTGCCGGATATGGCAGTGGGCATTTATGACTGGGCACTGATCGCCGATCATCATCAGCAAAAACTGACGCTGCTCAGCTATGGGGATGTAGAACAGCGCTGGCAATGGCTTAACCAACAGCGGGTTGTGCCACAGCCCCCCTTCGCCCTGACAGGCAACTGGCAGGCCAACATGACGCGCCAACAATATGGCGAGAAATTCCGGCGTATCCAGGACTATCTGCGCAGTGGCGATTGCTATCAGATCAATTTGGCTCAGCGTTTTTCCGCCCCTTATCAAGGGGACGAATGGCAGGCATTCCAGCAGTTAAGCGCCAGCAACCGTGCGCCGTTCTCCGCGTTCCTGCGCCTGCCCGCCAACGCGGTGTTGAGCGTTTCACCAGAACGTTTCCTGTGGTTGGCCGATCGGCAGATCCAGACCAGGCCCATCAAAGGTACGCTACCCCGCCTTGCCGATGCCGCGCTGGATGCAGAACAGGCGCAAAAGTTGGCCAATTCCCCCAAGGACCGGGCCGAAAATCTGATGATTGTCGATCTGCTGCGTAATGACATTGGCCGTGTAGCAGAGCCTGGCAGCGTGAGGGTACCGGAACTGTTCGTGGTTGAGCCATTCCCGGCGGTCCATCATCTGGTCAGTACCATTACAGCCACCCTGCCCGCTAACCGCTCGGCTAGCGAGCTGTTGCGCGCCTGTTTTCCCGGCGGATCGATTACCGGCGCGCCCAAAGTGCGGGCAATGGAAATCATCGAGGAACTGGAGCCGCAGCGCCGTAATGCCTATTGCGGTAGCATTGGCTATCTCAGCGTTTGCGGTACCATGGACACCAATATCACCATCCGCACCCTGATTGCCGAAAACGGGCGCATCAACTGTTCTGCCGGTGGTGGCATCGTTGCCGATAGTCAGGAACAGGCGGAGTATCAGGAAACCTTTGATAAAGTAGGCCGTATCTTGCCACAGCTGGGGGAGTTTACCGTTTCGTGAGCCATCAGGACTATCCGGCCTCATTGGCCGATTTTATCAGCCGCTTTCAGTTGCAGCAGCCGCAGGCGATGCAGATCTCTCACAATTCGCGCCCAGCCGCCGTGCTGATCCCGATCGTTTGTCGGCCAGAACCGACCCTGCTGCTCACCCGCCGCGCCGATTCACTGCGTAAACACGCAGGTCAAGTGGCCTTCCCCGGCGGTAAAACCGATGCTGAAGACGGTTCCCCCATCATTACCGCACTGCGTGAAGCGCAGGAAGAAGTAGCGATCCCGCCGCAGCGGGTGCATATCCTCGGCCAGTTGGCCCCGCTCGACAGCAGCACCGGTTTTCAGGTGACGCCGGTGGTGGGCCTGATCCCGGCAGATGTCGCGTTTCATGCCAACGAAGATGAGGTCGCCGAGGTGTTCGAAATCCCGCTGCACGAAGCACTGCGGCTCTCACGCTATTATCCGCTGGATATTCATCGCGGTGGTCACGCACATCGAGTCTATCTTTCCTGGTATCAGAGCCAGTTCGTTTGGGGCCTGACGGCCGCGATTATTCGCCGCCTGGCACAGCAAGTCAGCATTTGAACTCGGCATTTTTTGCGATATACGTCACGTTAAAGCCGGGATTACCTGTCGTTTTGAGTATAAAGCGATCGCTATCACTCCAGCAGCCTGTTTTATCAACTACCGTTACCGCTATCGATGTTTTAAAAAAACTGTAAACTCTCTCTTCAACCTTACGAAATACCTGTAAAATAGCCACGACCGGAATAAACCACTAATATTATAAGGATTACCCCGGTCGCGTTTTAAGGCGTTAACAGCAATACCAAGGATTACTTTATTTCATGCGAAAAGGGCCGCAAAACCCGTACGGCCCTTTTACACTATCGCCGTTCCCTGCACGGTTTTTAACCGCAGCAGCCATAACAATATGCCTCTTTAAGGAGTTTTAGCGTGATTAGCGTTTTCGACATGTTTAAGATCGGCATCGGCCCGTCCAGCTCTCATACGGTTGGACCGATGAAAGCCGGCAAACAGTTTGTCGACGATCTGGTAAACGAAGGCTTGATGCCTTCCGTCACGCGTGTTGCCGTCGATGTTTACGGCTCACTCTCATTGACCGGTAAAGGTCACCATACCGATATCGCCATCATTCTCGGCCTGGCGGGCAATATGCCTGATACCGTCGATATCGATGGCATCCCGGGCTTTATTCGCGATGTTGAACAGCGTCAACGCCTGATGCTGGCCAGCGGCCTGCACGAAGTCGATTTCCCCCGCGACGGCGGCATGGTATTCCGTAGCGACAATATGCCGCTGCACGAAAACGCCATGCAGATCCATGCCTTCGCTGGCGACAAACAGATTTACAGCAAAACCTATTACTCTATCGGTGGTGGGTTTATCGTTGACGAAGAACATTTCGGCAAAGCCGAAAGTAACGAAATCTCGGTTCCCTATCCGTTCCACTCGGCAAGCGAAATGTTGGCTCACTGCCATGCCACCGGCCTGTCTCTCTCAGGGATGGTCATGCAAAACGAACTGGCATTGCATAGCAAGCAGGAGATCGAAGCCTATTTCGGCAACGTTTGGCAAACCATGCGCGCCTGTATCGATCGCGGCCTGAACACCGAAGGCGTACTGCCTGGCCCGCTGCGGGTTCCGCGCCGAGCCTCAGCCCTGCGCCGCTTGCTGGTTTCCTCAGACAAACTGTCCAGTGACCCAATGAACGTGATCGACTGGGTCAACATGTTTGCGCTGGCGGTGAACGAAGAGAACGCCGCCGGTGGCCGCGTGGTGACTGCCCCAACCAATGGAGCCTGCGGGATCGTCCCAGCGGTGCTGGCTTACTACGATCATTTCATCGAATCCGTCAGCCCGGAAACCTATGTCCGCTACTTTATGGCGTCCGGTGCCATTGGTACGCTGTATAAAATGAACGCCTCGATTTCCGGTGCCGAAGTGGGCTGCCAGGGCGAAGTCGGCGTGGCCTGTTCGATGGCCGCTGCAGGCCTGGCCGAGTTGCTTGGCGGCAGCCCTGAGCAGGTTTGCATCGCCGCCGAAATCGGCATGGAGCATAATCTGGGCTTGACCTGCGATCCCGTTGCAGGCCAGGTACAGGTTCCTTGCATCGAACGCAACGCCATTGCCTCAGTGAAGGCGATCAACTCGGCGCGGATGGCACTGCGCCGCACCAGCGAGCCACGCGTGTCGCTGGATAAGGTGATCGAGACCATGTATGAAACCGGTAAAGACATGAACGCCAAGTATCGTGAGACCTCCCGTGGCGGTCTGGCGATCAAGGTTCAGTGTGACTGATTAAGACCGTCCCCCTCGTCATCACCGGCGAGGGGGAACGGCTTACGAAACCTGAACTGGCTACGCAGCACGTAGGGGCACCACATGCTTCGCCTGCTTAGATAATCAATAGATTAACCAGAGGAAACCCTCTTCGCCCCGTACAAATTCAGCAATACCGCTAATCTGAGCGCCTTTTGCCCATCCGCCGGTTAACCCCCAAATCTCCCCTTTGATCGCGCGAATCGAAATAATTTGTTGAGTTACCATCAATTTTCCATGCGAACAGGCTAGAATTAGCCAAGCATAGTATTACTGAAATTACGCCTGGAAGTGGCGTCAGGCAGCTAGACTGAACAAGGACTTACCGGATGTTGATGACCCAACTTGCCGCATCGAAATACCGCTATTACCGTTGGCTTCTCGCCGGCGCGGTTGGGTTGGCTATTTTGTTGATTTCGCTGTATACCCGCTACTATCAGGAAGTCCGTAATACCGAGCAGAACCAGCGCGTCCTGGCCAGCCGGGTGATCAGCAAACTCAATACGTTGCTGCTGCCCGCAGAACAACAGGCACTCAGCACCATGACGCTTGTCGGGCAACCCTGCGACTCGGTGATATCGACGCTACGCTTTCGTGCCGCACAGAATCAGGCACTGCGCTCGTTGCTGCTGGTCAAGGACGGCAAGATTTATTGCTCCAGCCTGTTTGGCGAACGCCACTATGTGTTTACCACCCTTTTCCCGACCATGACCAAAGGCGGCATGCAACTGGCACTGCGCCCTTCCATCATGGTAGCAAAAGGAACGCCAACGCTGGTGCTATGGACTCCGTTGCCCGATCAGAGTACCAGCGGAGTGTTGCACGTTTTCAATATCGATCTGTTGTCCAACTTCCTGCTGGAACCGCAAGAGCCTTATGCTCACCGGGTAGCCCTGAACGTGGGGGCCTATAGGCTGGAATATGGTCAACAGGAAATTACACTGAGCGATAGCAAAGCCGAAGACCTGCAATACACCGCCAAATCTGCCAAGTATCCTTTTTCCATCTCCCTGTTTGGCCCCGATGCCCGTACTCTGGCGCTGGCCGCGTTACCCCGCCATATTCCTCTGGCGCTGATGCTGAGCCTGCTGGCGGCCTACGTGGTCTATCTGATCACCGCCAACCGCATGAGCCTGTCTTACCATATTGGCCACGCCATTGCGCATCGAGAATTTCGCGTTTATTGCCAGCCGATTATCAACAGCGATAATGGGCGCTGTGTCGGTGTTGAAACCTTGATGCGCTGGAAGAACAAGCGACAAGGCTGGATTTCGCCAGACGTGTTTATCCCGCTGGCCGAACAGCACGCCCTGATCATTCCCCTAACGCGTTATCTGATGACCACGGTGGTAGAAAACCTCAACCTGTTCCCTCCTCGCCCCTCTTTCTATATCAGCATCAACGTCGCAGCCGAGCATTTCAATACCGTCAGCATTATTGATGACATCCGCAGGATCTGGCTGCCCGCCCATCCGATGCCTTCATTGATGCTGGAGCTGACGGAGCGAACCGCCCTGTCGGAGATTCAGTATGAGCAGATTAAAACGCTCAAAGAAATGGGCATCATGCTGGCGATAGACGACTTTGGCACCGGCCACAGCTCGCTCAGTTACCTGAAAAAACTCAGCCCGGACGTGTTGAAGATCGATCGTGGCTTTACCGCCGCCATTGGCACCGACGCGGTCAATGCCACCGTGACCGACACCATCATTACGTTGGCACAGCGCCTGAAATTAAAACTGGTGGCCGAAGGGGTTGAGACTGAGGAACAGGCGGAGTATCTGCGCTCGCAGGGTGTAAATGCCTTACAGGGGTATTATTTTGCCAAGCCGATGCCGATCAACGTGTTTCCACTGTGGCTGCAACAGTATGAAACCCGCCAACGCGTGCTGCATCAACAGCCGAAAACAAAAAAAAACCGAGAGAATTGCTCTAATCACCGTACCCCCTCACCCTAACCCTCTCCCACAGGGAGAGGGAACGGATCGAGTTAGCCTGAAAGTACAGTATTCAGCATGAGCTTTGACTGACTCACTTTGGATGAAGGAATGGCCGAGGTTGCTGAGATTATCTCCTCTCTCCCAACAGAGCAGAGGCTGTCAGCACCCTCTCCCTGTGGGAGAGGGTTGAGGTGAGGGGCAGATCCGTTACTCGTCTTGCTCGTGCAGCGGTTTCACCTTGGTGATACTGACCAGCTCGATGCGATAATCCGAGATCTCAAGGATTTCAAAGCGCAGATCGTGAAGTTCGACTACGTCGCCTACCGTTGGCATCTGGCCCGAGTGAGAGAGCAGGAAGCCCGCCAGCGAGGCGTAATCCTCGGTGGGGCTAACCAGATGGTCACAGTCCAACGCCTGCTCCAACGAGTGGAGATCCGCCCCGCCTTTCACCAGCCAGCGGTCGCCATCCTCGATAATATCCGGCGTTTCATCTTCGTCCGGGAACTCACCGGCAATCGCTTCCAGCACGTCTAATGGCGTGACCAGCCCCTGCACCACGCCAAACTCATTGGTCACCATCACCAGACGGCCCTTGGCCCGGCGCAATACCGCCAGCAGCTTGATCACGTCCATGGTTTCCGGCACCACGATCGGTGGAGTACGCGCAGCAAACTCGGCGATATCCACGCCCTGATCCAACGCGACCAGCAGATCCTTGGCACGCACCACGCCGATAAACTCGTCCAACTCATAGCGGCAAACCGGGAACAGGCTATGCGGGGTATCCAGCAACTGTTCGCGCACCTCATCACGGGAACGTTCACAATCCACCCATGAAATCTCGGTGCGAGGCGTCATTACGCTGCGCAAGGTACGGGAAGCCAACGTCAGCACACCGCTGATCATGTAGCGTTCCTCCTGCGCAAAGGTTTCTTTCACCTTACGCAGGCTGTCTTCATCCACCTGCTGCTGGGTACGCTGTTGCCCCATCAGGCGCATAATCGCTTCAGCCGTGCGTTCGCGCATCGGGCGGCGAGATTCGTGCTTGATGAAGTTGCGCCGTGCAATCTGGTTAAACATCTCAATGAGGATCGAGAAGCCAATCGCCGCATACAGATAGCCTTTCGGTATGTGCACGCCAAAGCCTTCGGCAATCAGGCTCAGGCCGATCATCAGCAGGAAGCTCAAACAGAGCACCACGATGGTCGGATGAGCGTTCACGAAGTTGGTCAAAGGTTTCGAGGCCAGCAACATCACCGCCATCGCAATCACTACCGCTGCCATCATGACCGGCAGGTCGTTGACCATCCCCACAGCCGTGATCACCGCGTCGAGCGAGAACACCGCATCAAGGATGACAATCTGCACTACCACCGCCCAGAATTTGGCGTAGCCTCGGTTAGCACCTTCCTGATGGGTACTGCCCTCCAGCCGTTCATGCAACTCCATCGTGGCTTTGAACAACAGGAATACCCCACCAAACAGCAGGATCAGATCGCGGCCAGAGAAAGCAAATTCCCCCACGCTGAACAGCGGTTTGGTCAGCGTCACCATCCATGAAATCACCGACAGCAACCCAAGACGCATCACCAAGGCTAATGAAAGACCGATAATGCGAGCTTTATCACGCTGCTTGGGCGGTAGTTTGTCGGCCAGAATGGCGATGAATACCAGGTTGTCGATACCCAGCACGATTTCCAAGACCACCAGGGTCAATAACCCGGCCCAAATCGAGGGGTCCATTAATATTTCCATATCAGACTCCAGAAGAAAGACAGGTTGGCAGAGCGGCGCTCAGACGTAGGGAGGCAAACGCAGACGTGGCGTTGGCGATGACAGAGAGAAAACAGGATGACACTAACAGGAAGCAGCCATAAGGCCGAGCGAACGTTGTTGCGCCAACAGGTGGCGGATGAAACCTTGTAAAACAGTAACTTCGGTGACAGTCCATAGGGAGGGCTGAGGCCCTTCACTCCTTGGTTATGAAAGAAGAATGCACTCTAACAGGAAATTTTTCGCCAGAAAAGTGGCTTTGTTCAGTTTACGTCTCATTTTGTAACAGCTTTGCTGTTTAATTCCGCAAACTAACCATTCAGCTTAATCGATCCACTAATAGCAGAGCAATGTCACAAAATTTATTTTTTCACGCACTAAAATAAATGGCGTTAACGGGAATTAACGGCCACAGGTTTTTGAAACTGCGTGATAAATGTTAAGTGTGAGTTTCTTTTTTTTCTACCATAATGTATTTGCACCAACGTATCTGAACCGCGGAAGTGACTGCCAGGATGGTGATGAGTCAAGACACGATCCGTGCCTTAAGTTCAACGAGGAGGTAGCGAGTGGCAATAGCTATTATCATCGGCACACACGGGACTGCAGCGGAACAACTGCTGAAAACAGCAGAAATGCTATTGGGTGAGCAAGCCAACGTCGCCTACATAGATTTCGTTCCCGGTGAAAATGCTGAAACGTTAATTGAGAAATATAATGGGGAAATCAGTGAGCTCGATACCAGCGATGGCGTCCTGTTTCTGGTTGATACCTGGGGCGGCAGCCCGTTTAACGCGGCCAGCCGCATCGCAGTAGACAAACCACACTATGAGGTTATCACCGGGGTTAACATTCCCATGCTGGTGGAAACATTCATGGCCCGTGATGACAACCCGAGCTTTGACGAACTGGTCGCGCTGGCGTTGGAAACCGGCCGTGAAGGCGTGAAAGCGCTGAAGAAACCGGTGGAAGAGAGTGTTAAGCCCGTCGCGCCACAAAGTGCCCCTGCCGCAAAAGCCGCTGCGCCCCAAGCGCCTCTCGGCCCCAATGACCATATGAAAATCTGCCTGGCGCGTATCGACGATCGATTGATCCACGGCCAGGTTGCTACCCGCTGGACCAAAGAGACCAACGTCAGCCGCATCATCGTAGTCAGCGATGAAGTGGCCGCCGACCACGTCCGTAAAACCTTGCTGACTCAGGTTGCTCCTCCAGGCGTTACCGCTCACGTTGTTGACGTGGCGAAGGCGATCCGCGTCTGGAACAACCCGAAATATGCGGGTGAGCGCGTGATGCTGCTGTTCACCAACCCAACCGACGTTTGGCGTCTGGTTGAGGAAGGGGTGAATATCACATCGGTGAATATCGGTGGTATGGCGTTCCGCCAGGGTAAAACTCAGGTGAATAACGCAGTGTCCGTCGATGAGAAAGACATCGAGGCGTTTAAGAAGTTAAACGAACGCGGGATTGAACTTGAAGTCCGTAAGGTCTCTTCCGACAGTCAGCTAAAAATGATGGACCTGATTAACAAACTCAATTAACGGCAACGTCGTTAATTTTTTACTCAGAGCTGTTTGGTCATATAGGAGAAGTGCAATGGAGATCACCACTCTTCAGATTGTACTGATATTTATCGTTGCCTGTATCGCCGGGATGGGTTCCGTCCTGGATGAGTTTCAATTCCACCGCCCGTTAGTGGCCTGTACGCTGATTGGCTTCGTTCTCGGTGACATCAAAACCGGTATCATCATCGGCGGTACGCTGGAGATGATCGCACTGGGTTGGATGAACATCGGGGCTGCGGTTGCACCCGATGCGGCGTTAGCGTCGATTATTTCCACCATTCTGGTTATCGCCGGTGGACAAAACATCGGTGCCGGTATTGCCCTGGCGATCCCACTGGCAGCAGCAGGCCAGGTACTGACCATTATCGTGCGTACCATCACCGTGGCCTTCCAGCATGCGGCGGACAAAGCGGCAGAACGGGGTAACCTGAACGGCATTACCGTGATCCACATCGCGGCCCTGTTGGTACAGGCAATGCGTGTCGCTATTCCTGCGGTGATCGTTGCGGTCTCTGTCGGCACAGCGGGCGTCCACGCCCTGCTTAACTCGATTCCGGAAGTGGTCACAGGCGGTCTGAACATCGCCGGTGGCATGATCGTGGTGGTCGGTTACGCGATGGTCATCAACATGATGCGTGCCGGTTATCTGATGCCATTCTTCTACCTGGGCTTTGTTACCGCAGCCTTCACCAACTTTAACCTGGTCGCACTCGGTGTGATCGGCGTGGTGATGGCGGTGCTCTACATCCAGCTCAGCCCTAAATACAACAAGTCTCAGGTGGTTCAGGCCAACCCTGCCGGTGCCAACGACCTCGATAACGAATTGGACTAGGAATAGGTGAAAGAAATGGTTGATACAACGACTCAAAAGAAACTGACACCTGCCGATATTCGAGGCGTATTCGTACGCTCAAACCTGTTCCAGGGTTCATGGAACTTCGAACGTATGCAGGCGCTAGGTTTTTGCTTCTCCATGGTGCCGGTGATCCGTCGCCTGTACCCGGACAACAACGACGAACGCAAGCAGGCAATCAAACGCCATCTTGAGTTCTTCAATACGCAACCGTTCGTCGCAGCGCCAATCCTTGGCGTTACCATGGCGATGGAAGAACAGCGTGCCAACGGCGCACCGATCGACGATGCGGCCATCAACGGCATCAAAGTAGGTCTGATGGGGCCACTGGCCGGCGTAGGTGACCCGATATTCTGGGGTACCGTTCGCCCGGTATTTGCCGCATTGGGTGCGGGTATTGCCATGAGTGGCAGCCTGCTCGGCCCACTATTGTTCTTCGTGATGTTTAACCTGGTGCGCCTGTTGGTTCGTTACTACGGTGTCGCCTACGGCTATCGCAAAGGGGTCGATATCGTTAGCGATATGGGCGGTGGTTTCCTGCAAAAACTGACGGAAGGGGCGTCCATCCTCGGCCTGTTTGTCATGGGGGCCCTGGTTAACAAGTGGACGCACGTCAATATCCCGCTGGTGGTGTCAAAAATTACCGACCAGACCGGGCAAACCCACGTGACCACGGTACAAACCATCCTCGACCAGCTGATGCCTGGCTTGGTACCGCTGCTACTGACCTTCGGTTGTATGTGGCTGCTGCGCAGGAAGGTCAACGCGCTGTGGATCATCATCGGCTTCTTCGCCATCGGTATCTTCGGTTATTGGATTGGTCTGTTAGGTCTGTAATAGCAATTGATAGCCGGGGGGCAACCCCCGGTTTTTTTATTTATGGAGTGGTGAGATGTCGCTGACCGATGGCGTAATACTGATTTTTATTCTGCTGATGCTGGCGTATGCGCTGTATGACGAGTTCGGCATGAACCTGCTGAAAGGCAAAACGCTGTTAAAGGTGCAGCTCAAGCGGGGTAACCGTCTGGACTGCCTGATTTTCGTCGGTCTGATCGCTATTCTGATCTATCGCAACCTGGTCGAACAGGGAGCGCCGATAACCACCTACCTGCTAATTTCCCTGGCCTTGATTGCGATATATATATCCTATATCCGCTGGCCCAAGATGTTGTTTAAAACCACGGGCTTCTTCTATGCAAATGCGTTTATTGACTATCGACGCATCAAATCCATGAATTTATCCGAAGACGGCATTCTGGTTATCGACTTAGAACAGCGCCGGTTATTAATCCGGGTTACACACCTGGATGACCTGGAGAAAATTTACCATTTTTTCCTTGAAAATAAATGAGTTAAACAACCCCACCCCATCCTGATTAATTAACAGTGCTTTTTTCGGGTAATTAATCAGCATGGCTGGTGTTTTTTCTGCTTATTATTTCCACACCATTGATGCAACTATCACCATTATTACTCTCAACAAACCCGTGAATGAAAATAATTCTCAATTTCACCCAGTGCCCCGGTGAAATTAAACGTTGTCCGCAGCAAAAATATTATGGTATGGTTGCGCCGTCATTGGGGAGTAGCCGGTTTCTGGGGAGTCATAACCAGAAACGCCCGTATCAACATACTCGTTTCGTCAGCGAAACGTGGTGCGGGCAGCCAGGTAGGTTGGCGAGACCATAGGCACGTAACTCCGTCGTATGGTTGGGGGTGGGTTACGTGTATATGGAGCCACCCGGCCGAGACTATTTCAATGAACCTTTCCGCAACTCTTATCCTGGCTTTTGGCATGTCTATGGACGCGTTTGCCGCGTCGATCGGCAAAGGTGCCACTCTGCATCAACCGCGTTTTCGCGAAGCTATCCGTACCGGTCTGATCTTTGGCATCATTGAAGCCATTACCCCGCTGATCGGCTGGGGCATCGGTCTGTTTGCCAGCCAATACATCATGGAATGGGACCACTGGGTGGCCTTTAGCCTGCTGTTTATCCTTGGCGCGCGCATGATCGTTGAAGGGGTGAAAAACAAGCCGGAAGAAGAGAAAGTCAATCGTCATGGCTTCTGGGTGCTGGTTGCTACGGCCATTGCCACCAGTCTGGATGCGATGGCAATCGGCGTAGGTCTGGCATTCCTGCAGGTTAATATCCTGCATACCGCGATGGCGATAGGTATGGCAACCATGATCATGGCTACGCTGGGGATGATGGTTGGCCGGTTTATCGGCCCGCTGCTGGGCAAGCGCGCAGAAATTCTTGGCGGCGTGGTGCTGATCGGAATTGGCTTTAATATCCTGCTGGAGCACTTGGGCTACCTGGCTTAATCTCTGGCGACGAAGCATACTCCCTCACCCTCTCCCCAAGGAGAGGGAACCGATTGACACCACATCATCAGTTGCAAATCAGCGTCCGTAACTGACTACAGCTCCGTACCAACTCCCTCGCCCTGTGGGAGAGGGGTGGAGTGAGGGGCGACTCGGCGGTATAAGCGGATAGCGAAATCCGTCTCACAGGCAAAGGTCGCCATGTCGAGCAAACCTTGCTGCACCTCCGGCGAAGCGCGCCAGGCAAACGGCGTCATCTGCAACAGATTGGCAGCCTGGTCACCCGGCAGCGCCATCGGATAAGCCAATGACTCGGCCAAATCACAGCTGAAGCCCTCAAGCTGCTCATCATGCTCCGCATGCAATTGAACCTCCTGATAAACCTGCTGTTTTAGCTGATAAAGGTGACGCGGCCCCGGTGACACCGTCACAACCACCCCACCCGGCTTGACTACTCGCGCCAATTCCTCGGCTTTACAGGGTGCATAGATACGTAACACAGCATCGAGCGACGCGTCGGCAAACGGTAGACGGTGGCTGGAAGCCACGCAGAAAGAGACCGTCGGGTAGCGTTTGGCTGCCGAGCGAATCGCCACCTTGGCGACATCCAGGCCATACACCGCTACGGTCCGCTCCTGAGACAAGCGTGCAGCCACGGCGGCCGTGTAATAGCCTTCACCACAGCCAATATCCAGCAGTGCCTGTGGTTCAATAGGCAAGGTGCTGGCTAACAGCTCGGCCACTCGCTGTTGCAACGGCTGGTAGTAGCCGCCGTCAAGAAATGTGCGGCGGGCCTGCATCATCTCGGCACTGTCACCCGGCTGTTTAGAACGCTTGTGTTGCACCGGCATTAAGTTGACGTACCCTTCTTTGGCACGGTCGAATTGATGGTTATTTTCGCAACGCCACTGTTGGTTTGCGAAATCAAGCGGTTGGAAGCACAGGGGGCACTGATAAGACATGGATGAGATCCCAGAGAGAGATGGCGCGGGTAGTCTAAAGAAGGCTGGTGTACGATGCAAGGCGGATGCCCATCTGCCACTAGCCAAGTAATCCAAAAGCTGGCTACACTGGATATCTCCTCTCAGCCACAGGCAAAGACGTTCTATGACCGACTATTCCCCGCTGCTCAGCGGCGTTCCTGGCATCGCTCATGGCTTTGGCAATAAAGGTGCCCTTCTGCCAACGCCGTTACAGCCCTTTCGCAATACGCTGCCTGAGAAAAAACAGGTACACGGTATTCGCATAGTCGATATCCATCAGGCAGGCCAGCAATGCGGTGAAGCCGATGGCTTCTTTACCCGTGAGCCAGGGATCCTGATCAGCGTATTAACCGCAGACTGCCTGCCGGTCATTTTCAGCCGTAAAGACGGTAGCGCCATTGCTGCGGTACATGCGGGCTGGCGCGGCCTGCTGGATGGCATTTTAGAGCAGATGGCCAAACGCATCGGCCAGGATGACGATACCGCCAACTGGGTGGCCTCCATCGGCCCCGCTGCGGGCGCTTGCTGCTATCAGGTTAATCAGGAACTGGTCGAACAGTTTCGGCAGGCACTGCCCTTGCCAGCAGAGCTGATCAGCCCGACCCACCGCCATCTGGATCTGGCCGCCATCGCCGTAAACAAGCTCAAAGCCTTGGGGTTCGCCGCGGTCGATCACGCAGGCTCTTGCACCATCTGCACGCTCAACAGCGACCCACGGCAGCCCCAGCGCTTTAAATACACCAGCTATCGTCGCAACAGCCATCGCCGCGCACTAGATCCCAGCCATCCGGGGATTAAAGGCCGTAATCAGTATTCCGGCATCATCATTACCGGGTGACATTCACCGATGCCAGAAACGAAAAAACCCGCACTAAGGCGGGTTTTTTGTTCAGCTGACGCTGATTAGATTGCAGTAACGTTTACTGCAGATGGGCCTTTCTGGCCATCTTGGATTTCGAACTCAACGTTCTGGCCTTCAGCCAGGGTTTTGAAGCCGTTACCCTGGATTGCAGAGAAGTGTACGAACACGTCTTTGCTGCCGTCAGCCGGGGTGATGAAACCGAAACCTTTAGACTCGTTGAACCACTTAACTTGACCTTTGATCTTTGCCATCTTGAGTATTTCCTTTGGATTGTTTAAACCGCCCGTAGGCGTTACATAGACAAACTAGAGTCGTTACTGCTTGAGGCACTAAGATAAGGATCGGCAGAGAAGCGGTATTCAACGCTAACGTCTTTACTCAGAACTTCTTTACTGAAAATGCCACACATATACAGAACTGTACCTCGTTTTACCCAAGTGCGTTATCACATACTCTGGAATCGATGGCAAGCCATTTTTAATCACTCATGGACGTGTCGCACATATTTGAAACGGTCAGCCGCAAGAATAGCTTAAATAGGGCAAAAGAGGTTGAAGCCTTGGCTATTTTCTGCTTTGTAAAGAAGCCGCGCTGTACTCCGCGTGGCGCCTCAGTTTTAACAATTCTTTCAACTCGGCAGCGAGCGGTTTTCACCACATATAAGCCGCAGACAGGCCAAAGAACGTAAAAAAATTTGAATCTTTATGGAATTTTATATGCAACTATTGAATATCGATGACCGGGGGCCAAACGGCCTACTGATCCGACCTTTGGGTAGCAAAGCCTGTCATAGCAGGACAGTTATGCTTTGGCCCGCCACAACAGAGTCGTGCACTCGGGCCAAAACGCTCACGCAGACCAGTGCATAATCATGCAGCGAGCCAAATTTTGCACCAAGAATGTGCAAGTGGACGAAATAGCCCCCCCGCCCTACAAGTTTATATCCGTAGCTAAGTTAGTAAGGATAAAAACAAATAATAAAAATACCACCTACCCACTCAGCGGCTATTTCCGCCGAAGATTAACAAAATCGCCAAGGCTTTTTATTCGCTAATCTTGGCGTAGCTGTTTTATCCATTACCCGCCGCAAACCCCGCGAAGCCGCACCACGCACAGCGCCACCCGATGCGGGGTGCGCCGCAACCCCATGATACTCATTAGGAGTTAGGGCTAACCTCCAGATGTTCACCAATCTTCAGCGGATAAAAACTGTGCTGCTCAACCCCGGCCTCGCGTAGTGCCAGGCTGAGTTGTTCAGGCGGTTCATCCAACGACTCATCGGCCAATTCAAACACGCCCCAATGGATAGGGATCACTCTGGGTTCGTTCAATTGCTGATACAGCCTCACCGACTGCTGCGGGTCCATATGCTGCTCTTGCATGAACCATCTTGGGGCGTAAGCACCAATGGGCAGCGCCGCGATATCGAACGGCCCAAGGCGGGTACCGATATCGACCAACCGCTCGCTGTAACCGCTGTCACCAGAGAAATAAAAACGCAGCGCCGGGTGATGGATCACCCAGCCACACCATAGAGAACGGTTGCGATCCCACGGTGTACGCATGCTCCAGTGGCGTGCTGGCGTGGCGTAGACCGTCATTTCGTCCAGCGTCAGGCTCTCCCACCAATCCAGTTCGACCACCCGTTTGGCCGGGTAATGGCTGAACCAGCGTTTGAGGCCCAACGGTACAACAAAGGTGGCATTGCGAAAGCGTTTGGTCAGTTCCCTGATGGTTTGGCGATCCAGATGGTCGTAGTGATTATGAGAAATCAGCACCACATCTACCGCGGGCAACTGCTTTACCGTTAGCGGAGGTGGTGTCTTGCGTTGCGGGCCGTAGAAGCTCACAGGTGATGCCCTTGGCGACAGAACCGGATCGATAAGCACATGGCGGCCCCCCAGGCGCAACAGCAGAGAAGCATGGCCCAACCACCATACGCGGTCCTGATCGCCGCTCAGATCGGCGGCTTGCCACCAGTTGGAGATGAACTGTTCGTAGCCTGCTTGAGGAGGTTTGGGCAGGCCGAGCTTCTTGCGTTCATCTTGCCAGCGCTTCAGATCCCCGGCCTGGTGTAGCGACGGCTCCGGGTTGCAGAATCCCTGTGGCGTATGATGCGCTTTGCTGGCGTCGTAATATTTGTTGGTTATTTTCAACCCATTCTCTCCCTGTAGTACCATAGTGGTTCCGCAACCGTTACAAGGTTGCCTACCCAATAGCTTATAGTATCGCAATGACAAACAACTGACCTTTTTGTGGATATTGTTGTCATAGCCAGGGTAAGAAGGCCAAGGTCGCCAAGAACCTGTTAAGCCTTTCTTAAGAACCTTGTGATTTACTTACTAGGACATTCTGAAAAGGAGGAGTTATGAGCCGGACTGCATCAGGCAAGTCACGCGTTCGTATGGGCCGCTATCGCCGAGCGCTGACTACGCAAGGGCAATACTGGAAAATGTATCTGGCAATGAAGCTGCGCCGGCTACGCGTACCGTCACCGCTGCTGTTACTGGCAAGCACCCTGGCAGGCTTTTTTATGCTGGGCCTGCTGATGCTTAGCGTGGTGGTGATTGATGTTATCAGCACCCTGTTCCTGCTGTGCAGAAAGCTGCTGCGGCTGGGGCGCCACCATCAGGGCAATGCCGTCGCCCGTTAACCGTTTGGAGGCGCTGCGGCGCCTCCTACGTGAAAACTACCTCTTGTTACCACCCGCCTTTTTACGCCGGGTCAGCAAAAATCCAACCCACAACAACAGTACCCAAACCGGCATCAACAGTACGGAGATGCGGATCCCTGGGCTGAAGTACATGATCACCAGGATCAACGACAGGAACACCAGACACAGATAGTTGCCAAACGGATACCATAGCGACCTAAAGCTGGTGATCACCCCTTGGCGATCCTTGGCCGCGCGGAATTTCAGGTGCGCCAGGCAAATCATCACCCAGTTAATCACCAACGTTGAGACCACCAGCGCCATCAGCAAGCCAAACGCCTCGCCGGGCATGACGTAGTTAATCAATACGCCTACCGAGGTGGCCAGCGCCGATAACGCGATAGACAGCACCGGTACGCCACGTTTGTTGACCTTGGTCAGCGCCTTTGGCGCATTGCCTTGTGTCGCCAGGCCAAACAGCATCCGGCTATTGCAATACACGCCGCTGTTGTAGACCGACAGCGCCGCCGTCAGTACCACCACGTTGAGCATGGTCGCCACCAGGTTGCTGTTGAGCGCATGGAAGATCATCACAAACGGACTGCCCCCTTCCACAACCTTGCCCCACGGGTAAAGTGACAGCAACACCGTCAACGAGCCGATATAGAAGATCAGGATGCGATACACCACCTGATTGGTGGCTTTAGGAATGCTACGGCGCGGATCGGCAGCTTCTGCTGCGGTGATACCCACCATTTCCAGCCCACCGAACGAGAACATGATTACCGCCATCGCCATCACCAGGCCGCTGATGCCGTGTGGCATAAAGCCGCCCTGATCCCACAAGTTGCTAATGCTGGCTTCCGGGCCACCGTTGCCGCTGGCCAACAGATAGGCACCAAATACGATCATCCCCAGGATCGCCGCCACCTTGATGATGGCAAACCAGAACTCGGTTTCCCCATACAGGCGTACGTTCACCAGATTGACCAGGTTAATCACGACGAAGAAAACTGCCGCCGATGCCCAGGTTGGGATTTCCGGCCACCAGTATTGAATATAAATCCCTACGGCGGTCAGTTCCGCCATACCGACCAGGATAAACATCGCCCAGTAGTTCCAACCGGATAAGAAACCGGCAAAGTCTCCCCAATATTTATAGGCAAAATGGCTAAAGGAACCGGCCACCGGCTCTTCCACCACCATCTCCCCCAGTTGGCGCATGATCAAAAAGGCAATAAAACCGCCAATGGCATAGCCCAGCAGCACGGAAGGCCCGGCCATCTGAATGGTTTGTGCAATACCCAGGAATAGGCCGGTACCGATGGCACCTCCCAAGGCAATAAGTTGTATATGTCTATTTTTTAAACCGCGTTTTAGCGGGGTATCCTGAAGCTGACCGCCCATCTTATCCTCGTCCGGCTGAGTATCCAGGCAGCATTGCGCAAGATATCGCCAACCAATAAATAAACCTGCGGGCGTTTTAACACTTAACCTTTCAGGCATCAAGGATTAGCGCCCGGTAATCATTCACCGGGCCAGGAGGTTACAAGAGGTTTGCTATGCCAGCTAGCTTGGCATACCGCACAGTTTGCTGAGGTTACGTGCGCCGATCATCAGCGTCGCCACATAGGATTGACGGCGGGTGATGACCTCCACCGCCACGCGATCGTTTTGATACTTTATCAGGTAGGTTGAGGGCCAGCCTTGTCGGTGCAGCCCATAGCTTTTGGCATGACAATCGATCGCCGCATGGGCAATCACTAAATGTGAGAGATTGGTATCACCTTTGATAATGCGCTTCATAAAACAGTCTCCGTCAGCGACAGGTCCATTGTCAGAATAAGGCGGTGTCTCATCATTACGGGTCATCTACATTATCGACTAACATTTGATTTATTGCGCTTGCTGACTCAATAAAAAACAGATCATTGCGGCCCGCAACGGGCTATGACTACCGGCTTGCCACTCCCCTTGCTGGGTGATAATACTGGCTTGCCACTGTGGCTGGTCACTTTGTTCGGGAGCATTAAGGCTTATTTTGTTGGCGCAGATAATCGGCCAGGCATCGGAGGGGTTCTTGCAGTAGTCTTTCCCTTTCACGCCGCCGTAAGGGTACCATTTGTCAGGGTTTTCCCCGGTGATTAACGCAATGCTGCGGTTTACTTCGGCGTCGCTTTCTTCGTACCATCTAATCATTGCTGATATCCATCTTTCGTAGAGTTGGCGCTACATTACGATGCCAATACGACAGATTTATGACAGCTCGCGCGTCGTTAACATTATTTTTACTTACGGATGAATTGATTATGTTGCTGGGTCTTAACCACCTGACGCTCGCGGTAAGTGAGGTTGAGCGCAGTTTTCGCTTTTATGTGGATGTGCTGGGGTTTACCCCCAAAGCCCGCTGGCATCAAGGTGCCTATCTTGCATTGGGTGAACTGTGGCTATGCCTGTCACTGGATGATGCCCGAAAAAATGAGATGTTGAGCGACTATACGCATTACGCGTTTAGTGTGGCACCCGAGAACTTTGCCGTCATTGTGGAGCGTTTGCGCAAAGTTGGCGTACAGGAGTGGAAGAGCAATCACAGTGAGGGCGAATCTTGCTATTTTCTCGATCCCGATCGGCACGCGCTGGAAATCCACTGTGGCGATCTGGCAAGCCGGTTGGCAGCCTGCCGGGAGAAACCCTATCAGGGGATGGTGTTTTACTGAAACGGAATGGTGAGAAGGCGATCCGGTTAAAACTGAAACTGAGATAACCGACGTGTCCTTAACCTTCTCACCAAATGAGGTGCGCGATTAACGCTCTGGGATGAACCCTTTATAACTCAGTGCCGGGCTAAGGTCATCATCATAATCGTCAACCGATGCCTTGTCCCCTCGGGCGGTTTGCACCAACGTTTTTAACAGTGCCGTTTGCTGGCGCTGCTGCTCGGCGATTTCCTGCAACAGCTGGATCTGTTCGTTGGCACGTACGCTGGCGCGATTCACTATGAACCAGACCCACAGGCCAAGCAATACAGCCAACACCACAACGGCGATGGAAATCAGGCCGGACGGGCCAGAAGCTAAATCAAACATGGACAACCCTATCTACTCTACTGCCTCAACCAAGCCGATATAGTAACATTCCCACCAAGGCCAGGGGCAAGTTTGCGAAAAATTGTTATTTCGCCATGTTACCAGGGAACGATACGCGTGATAGAGCAAATGCCCAGTGCAAACTTCCCACCTTGATCGCAATAGCTATCCAGAGCCAGCAGATAGAAAAGCAAGCAGGCAAACAGCGTTGCCGCTATCACCAGCAGTTTTTTACGCCCCAAACCTTAGCAGCCTTATGATTATGTTGTTAACCTAATCATCAATGCTAGCATAGGCAACTTAAACGAAGTTTAACCGGCCGTTTAGATCTCCCTGCCCATCTTGAACAAAAGATAACCCGGTTACTCGCGGTTAAACTTCATCTCAATCAGCGCAATCGCTTTTTCAATCGCCCGCTTGGTGATCGGGTCGGCCCCGGCCGGGTGGCTGCTAAAATCGATACTCTTGAGCTGGCTGGCCATCTTGTCCCGTACTTCGGTCGGTGCGATCACGTCGATCACATCCAGGATCTGCTTGATAACCAGTTGGCAGGCAACCAGATCGGAAACCAGTTCTTGATCGTTGCTCAGTGCGCTAGACATAATTTTTCCTCTGTTGATGTAAACGCGGCAAAGAATACCACGCCGTTTTACATTTTGCCGTAGACGTTCCGCCCTGAATTTTCGGCAATAATACGCATGCCTTGCAAAAACCAGCAGCAGAATTGTGGCCTATACTAGGCTGTGCCTCACACTCAACAGGAGAGCAGTCATGGCAAATCATAATGTGAAATCTTGGGCGACAGTGCGTGAAACCTCGGTAGAAATTGCCGAAGCGATCTTTGAGTTGGCCGGTAACGACGAGGTTTTGGCGCAAAAAATTTGGGAAGAAGGCAGCGATGAAGTGCTGCCGCTGGCGTTCAGTAAAACCGAAGCCGACCAACTGTACTGGGGCGAAGAAACCATCGAGCGTAAAAACGTCTGACGCCCCTCACCCCAACCCTCTCCCACAGGGAGAGGGAGCTGTTTGCCCCTGCCCATTTGGCACTAAAGAGGTCATATCAGCAAACTCGATCACCCCTTAGTCCAAGGTGAGTCAGCCGATGCTCAACTTTCACCCAACTCGACCGGTCCCTCTCCCACAGGGAGAGGGCGCTGTTTGCCCCTGCCCATTTGGAACTAAAGAGGTCATATTAGCAAACTCGATCACCCTTTAGTCTAAGGTGAGTCAGCCGATGCTCATGATGAATCACTACACTTTCACCCGACTCGATCGGTCCCCTCTCCCTGTGGGAGAGGGCTAGGGTGAGGGGCATCACTCTGCGATAAAGCGCTCAAGACGATGGCGTAGCTGAGCGTTCTCCCTGCGCAGCTGTTCAATCTCATCGAGCAACGTCAGCGCTACCGCAATGCCGGGCCAATCCAGAGCCAGTTCACGTTGCAGACGCTGGGCGCGATTAAACGCCGCCACCGCCCCATCATCAAACAGCCAATCATCCACCGTCAGATCGCGGGGCTGGATCACTCCCAACCCCACCACCTCGGCCAGTTCACTTTCCGTTACGCCGGTATGCAGGCAAAACTCGGTAATGGTGAGGGTTATCTGTAGCTTGGCCATTATGCTTTACTCCATTGCGTACGAGGATCGAAGGCCTGATTCGCCTCGGCCAGTCGTTGCCAGAGTGCGGCGCTGTCTGCATCAGGTTTGGCAGGCATGACAATCTTGATCACCGCATACAAATTACCGGTCTCTTTCTTACTGACCAGCCCTTTCCCTTTGACGCGAAGACGCTGCCCGGTCTGGCTCCCCGCAGGGATGGTCAACAGGATATTGTCCGCCAGCGTGGGGACAGAAACCTTGGTGCCTAACGCCGCCTCCCAAGGTGCCAAGGGCAGAACGATTTCCAGATCGTGCCCGATCACCTCAAACAACGGATGCGGTGCCAACTGAATAATCAGGTACAAATCGCCATTGGCTCCGCCAGCCATACCCGGCACACCTTGGCCTTTCACGCGGATACGCTCCCCGTCTGCCACGCCCGCCGGGATTTTCACGTTCAGCGTTTTAGCGATCTCTTTCTCTGTCTGACCAAAGGCGTTGTACACCGGCACCTTATAGCTCAGGGTGCGAGTTTGCTCAGTGAGGGTTTCCTCCAGGAACAGCGCCACGCCGATCTCAACATCCTGCCCACGGGCCGCACGCGGTTGGCCCTGCTGGCGGCCACGCGCACGCTGGCCAAACATCGAGGAGAAGATGTCGGAGAAATCCTCGGCACCACCATACTCTTCACGCCGGGTCTGGCGGCCAAAGTTAGGCTCGTTACGATGCAGCCGCATTTGGTCATATTCCGCGCGGCGTTCGCTGTCTTTCAGCACTTCATAGGCTTCTGCGACTTCTTTGAAGCGCGTTTCGGCATCGGGCTCGGTACTGACATCGGGGTGATATTTGCGTGCCAGGCGGCGGTAGGCAGTTTTGATAGCCTTGATATCATCTGAGGGTTTAACCTCTAGAATGGCGTAGTAATCCTTGATTTCCATAATGCTATGGTCTCTTTACTGTGGCCGGAAAGGTGGATAGCGCGTTGATACGTGAGCAAGTTGAGGAGATAAGACTCATTGTAGCGCCATCAAGCAGTTAGTGCAGTATGCGCATCACTTCACGCGGTGATTTAGCGTTTCGGGCTGATTTGTTGCGGAACGTGCGGGAATTACCGTGCTGACAAAGTGTTGATGACTCGGCCCATATCTGAGCCGGTCAACAGGTTGCGAGTGAATTTCGAGTTAACATTGCAGGTTCCGGTTGCTAGCCAGTTTCACGGTTCTTCACCTCCCACGCCTTGTGTGTTATTGACCATCATCACTGGCATTGCCAGAAAAGCGGCGACGCCCACGATCACAAAAAGAGTAATAATCACTGTCATTAACATGCGATCACCCCATCAACGTAGCGTTGTTACGGCTGACTCTCTGTTTTGGTTAATTACATTGCTGGCCTGGACTACTTGGCATTTGCGGTAGCGGGCAAGTTCAGATTAGCTGGTTTTTCCGAATGCTGGCAAGCCCTGTATTGAAGCTTTTTTCTGCTGGATGTTGGGTCGGCCCGCCGTTCAGCGGTGGCACGGCTGGACCGACCTCAGTTTATTGCATCAGAACCAGGGGAATTGGCCCATGACGTTATGATAAAACAGCATACGCCCGACAATTTCCCCCGACACCATTGCCGCCCCGGCTATCACGGCCATCGATGGGGTCAAACGCGGGCGCAGGCTCAGCACCGCGAACAGCACACCACCCACCAACATGCTGCCAACCAGTTGCCACCAAAGCATGATCCCTTGAGCGCTGGCCCCGGCAATCTGGTAACGCCCCATCAACGTCGCCAGCAGCAACAGACAACCAGCCAGCAGGCCATAGCGAACCGTTCGCGTAACGGGCAAACCGCAGCAACTCAAATAGATCCCCAAGGTGGCGAATCCCAATAGTAACGCGGTACTCAGAAACGCCAATTGGGTCAGTGGCGTATGCCACAGCGGATGGCTGGCCATTTGGTAGTAGATTTGCGCCGAGACCAGAATGGCGGCAATCCCCACGACCGATGTGACGAGCCCTAATGCGGTGATCCAAGCCGACTTCTGCGGCCGCAGCCAGCAAGTTGCCAATAGCAGGAACAGGCTGATATTCACCAGGATAAAGGCGATCACCTCTCGGCTTAACCAAGAGTGCGGCAGGCCCAGCACCGCGCGATAGGCCCCAAACGGGCTCCCTAGGTGCAGCAGTGATAAACTGGAGCCAACTACCTCCACCAGCCACAATCCCAGGACCAGATATTTCAGTTGCTTAACGGACATCTGGGATGTTGGTCGCAACCGATAGAGCGTCAAGGCGATAACACCGCCAATGCCCCATTGGCAAAGCACGGTAAAAAACACCAACGGCAGTTCATATTCGTTCATGGCAGCACCTTTTTATTTGTCCGCTGGAATAATGACCACGTTCGGGCCGCTGATGCGATGGTCAGGCAAATGATATCTAGCCTCCAGTACCGCCCAATCCGTTGAGTGGATCTTCCTTAACTCCTCGATATCACCAAACTTCAATACGCCCGCCGGGCAAGACGCTACGCAACGCGGCGGTAATCCTTCATCCAAACGCTCGGCACACATATTGCACTTGCTGGTTTTACCTTCTTGCGGATCGAAGACCGGGGCGTTGTACGGACAAGCCATAATGCACATGCGGCAGCCGATGCATTTCTCATGATCCTGCACCACAATGCCGTCCGGGCGCTTATGGTAAGTATCCGCCGGGCAAACCTTCATGCATTGCGGATCGTCACAATGGTTGCAGGACATCGAAATAAACCCTTCCGAGTTCGGGCCATCGGTTTCATACTCCCGCACACGCCGCCAAAGCACGCCGGGTGGCGTCTGATTCTCTGACTTACAGGCCATGGAACAGGTTTTACAGCCGTAACAACGCTTAATATCAATCAGAAAGCCATATTGTTTGGTCATGAGTTATCCCTCCGCCCGTACATCAACCAGTGTACTGTTACAGCAATGCCCGGTACCCAACGCCTCTACGGCGTCATTGGTGACGTGGCTGCTGCTGCCTCCCTGCTGTTCCCACCAGCCGTTATCCAGAGAAACCACGCCTCGTTTGATATGCGTCGTCACTACGGCAATCGCACGATGCTCTCCCCGCTGGTTAAATACGGTGGCCCAGTCGCCGTGTTTGATCCGGCGCTGTTGCGCATCCTGCGGATGGATCATCACGTTAGGCTTATTGCGCTGCACCTCAAGGATCCATTCGTTCATGCCGTGGCTTGAGTGAATGCTGCGGGCCAGCTTGCGTTGTACCGCCATCAGCGGGTACTTGGCGGCCAATTCCGGCGAACCTTGCGGCGATTCATTCACTCGCAGGTAAGTGACGACCGGCGAGAACGCCTTCTTCTGCCACTCTTCAATAAAGAAGTGGGCTTTACGGGTCGGTGTGCGGAACACCCCATTTTCAAATGGGATCCAGTCGCCGCTCACCGGTAGCAGCGGCCCTTTTTTCAGCTGTTCCAGGGTGATACCGGAACCTTGCAGGCACGCATTGATGTAATGCTCAATTGGCTGATTAAACACGTCGCCAAAGCCAAAGCGTTCCGCCAGACGCGCAAAGATCCAATAATCCGGCTTGGCTTCACCCGGTGGCTCGACCGCTTGCTCCATCAATTGCACATAGTGGCTACGCACACCCGCCATCAGACTGACATCTTCAAAAATGGTCGTCACCGGCAGCACCAGGTCGGCATACAGCGCGGTAGAGCTCATCAGGTTATCGGCCACCACCACGAAGGGGACCTTCTCCAACGCCTTTCTGACCATATTTGTGTTAGGCAACTGGGTCATGACCCCCATGGTCATAATCCACCAGAATTTGATCGGGTAAGGCTGGTCATTGGCCACCCACTCGCCTACCTTGGAAACCGGTATCGGTGTGATTTTCTTCACCGCAGGCGCTGGTGGAATGATCGGGCTGAACTTCGCCATTTGGCGTGCTCCGCCCGCGTCACAGATCCCCGCTCCCCGCTTGCCGATATTACCGGTGAGCAAGGCCAGGTAGAATTGGCTGGCGGCCACGTAGGTACCAAATTCGGTGCGCTGAGCGCCCGACATATTTTGCACAATCATCGCCGGAGCGGTGGTGGCGTAGTCGCGGGCCAAACGCAAAATAGTGTGGGCGGGAATGTCGGTTTCAGCCGCAACCCGATCGAGGGTCCATGGCGCAGCCTGCTGGTACACGGTTTCGAATACGGTGCGGTAGCCGCTGTCGGTTGGCAGTTGATGCTGGAACAGCGCCGGGGTGATACCCGCCTGATCATGCCGTACCAGGCTTTGGCTGGTGCAGTCATAAACCAGATAGCTTTCACTGTCGGTGGCATCGGCCCGCACCAATTGATCTTTGGCATCCACCAGATACACCGCACCGGTATGCTGGCGCAGGAAATCCGCGTCAATATGCTGCTCTTCGATAATGATTTTCATCATCCCGAGCGCCAACGCCGTATCGGTGCCCGGCACAATCGGGATCCATTCGTCCGCTTTGGCGGCCGTTTCGTTGAAACGTGGGTCGATAACCACGATGCGTGCGCCCTGCTCTTGCGCACGCAGATAATTTTTAAAATAGGCCTGCATGGTTACCGCTGGGTTGTTACCCCAGCAGATGATCAAACGGCTGTCGGCAATGGTGTCACGGGTATCGGCATAGCGTAGCCCCACCATTGGCATCATCGCCGCCGTCACAGCCGAGCAGCAGAGCGATCCGGCCTGTTTCACAGAACCGCCCAGATAGTCGAAGAACGCCTTGCCCATATCGTTCTTTATCGAGTCCATGTTGCCAGCATGGGTGGACAGCAGCAGCCCTTCGTTGCCCTGTTCCTTGATGGTGGTACGGATGTTCTTTTCGATTAAATCCAGTGCCTGTTGCCAGGTAATAGGCTCGAATTTGCCCTCACCTTTCTTGCCTACCCGCAGCAGAGGCGTCGTGACGCGTTGCTGGTGATAAACCCATTTGGTACGGCTGATGCCCCGCAGGCAACACTTCACATTAAAGCCTTCCGTCGCTTCAATCTTCATCAGCTTTTTCTGATAGACGTAAGCGGTCAGGTTACAGTGCAGGCACTCCATCGCACAGGTTGAGCGAAAGGTTTGATAATCCGTCAGTTTTAGATGGATACGGCGTAAGGGTTCTTGTTGTTCGGATGTTAAGGAGAAAGCGCAAGGGGATATTGACGCCAGACCAATAACGCCCAGCCCTTTTAGCAAAGTACGCCGTTTGAGTCGGAGTGAAGAAAGTTCATTCATAGTTTTTATCTCGGTAATTACACGCCCTGGTGTTCACTATAAATAAACCGAGTTAACCAATGGTATATTGAAGCAGATCAATCCACCTCAAAATAGTTAGTCCTTGCGCGCTGAAAACTCTCCTGCTGTGGATGCCAGGCTCTGGTTAACGGGGGCATTCACCGCCTTAAACTGGTAAAGTGATCGGATCGAGGTAATAGCAAGTAAGGTAAGCAGAATGTCGGAAGTTCAAGGCGTAAATTCGGTCGATATTGCCGTGTCGGTATTAGAGAGTGTCACCGCATTGGGGGGAAACGCCCGCGCTTCGGATATCGCCAAACACAGTGGGCTTTCGAAAAGCCGGCTGCATAAATATCTGGTTTCGCTGTGCCGTAGCCAGATGCTGTATCAGGAGCAGGAAACCAGCCGCTACTCGCTTGGCAGCAAGCTGTTGGCGCTGGCCGCGGCGGCAGGCAAACAGCAGACGCTGGCGACAATCATCAATAATGCGCTATGTGAGCTGCGCGATGAGTTGAACTACTCCACCGGCTGGGCGGTGCGCCAAGGGGGTAACATCTTGCTGACGCGCTACAATCGCAGCCATAAAAATATTGATATCGATTACCTTGAAAACACCCTCATCCCCATGAATGCCAGTGCGGCAGGCTATGCCTATCAGGCGTTTGATGGCTCCATTACGCCACTGCTCGAGGCTAAAGAGCTCGAAAAGATCCGTCAGCAGGGCTATGCGGTACGTTACAATGTTACCGAAGGCATCCCTGGGGCACGAGCGATAGCCTGCCCGATTTTCAGCCAGGATAACGTTCTGTTGGGGATGGCGATCACCATGGGGTTTATTCCAGACGATCCGGCAGAGATTGTCCGTCTGGCAGACCGCCTGATGGCGAAGGTCAAAACGATCCCGCTTTAACCGGCACGAAGGTGACAACCCGGGGCCTGTAAGGTACGCTAAGTGAGCCTGCCGTAAGCTCTGCGCTGCGGTTAAACGACAAAATCAATTGGGTAAAGTTATTGATACAAGAACATCACCTCGCACTAGTCTGCGCACTCAGTAAATGGGTCGAAACCCACTTGGGACGAGTGATCCACCTTGAAGAGCTGGCCGAGTATTCCGGCTATTCACTGTGGCATATGCAGAAGCTGTTCAAAGAAGCGACGGGGATCTCGCTGGGCAAGTACATTCGCGAGCGCCGCCTTGCCGGAGCGGTGTACCAGTTGCGTAGCAGCGAGGCCTCCATTTTCGATATCGCCCTGGATTTTGGTTTCGGCTCCCAATCACACTTCACCTACATGTTCAGAAAGCGTTTCAACATTACGCCCTATGACTTCCGCCAGGATCTAAGTGTCGATCTGCATATAGAGCCTCCGCTACATATTATTCACCAGAAGATGGCGTGAGCAGCAGCGGGCTGTTTAAATGACGACAAAAGAAACGGCCCCAGAAAGGAGCCGTTGGCTGAGTGTGCTAGCTATGTCAGGGCTGTTGATTAGTCATCCAGCGTTACTTTAGTGCTACCGCCACGAGTACAGCAATGCAAACCCAAAACACCGCCGTGGCGATCACAACATGGGATAATCTTGCATGGGAGAGTAATTGACTCATAAACACCTCGCTTACATCGGCAATAGGACTGGCAGAATTTCCGTACAGATTAATCTTAGCTTAGCAGGGCTACGCTATTTACGACAGCGTGCTAATTCAGGGTAAATAACAATATTTGATTAACATCACAAACACATTTAAGAAATACATTCACTTTAACTATTGATTTCAACTTAAATATAATTAAAGTGAATTTATTTAGGCAAGTTAACCAACCAAGTCCGCAGGCCATGCCCTCTATTCATCATAAACAAAGACTGTCAAAAAACGCGATGCCCCTTGCTACGCTAGGGCTGTAGCGGCTTTGCCGTGGCGGGAAAAACGCTATCTAACGATCGTTGCCAATTTAGCGACACGCTGCCAACGAATAATTCGCCACAACCTTTATTAGTGGTTAAATCGCAGCTAGTGCGTTAAATCCCAAATAAACCAAGGCATATGGCAAAAATTTTTCATCGCCGAATCAAGAATTGCGATAGACGCAGCTCTGGCCTCAGCCCCCTTTGATGTAACAGCTTTTGGCATCGACCTCTTTATCGATATGCCGCAGATCGGATAAATACGTGATGCCAAACAGGATCGACACGACAAGCAACACTGAGACCAATAAGGCAATGACCGCAATAAGCTTGGTTTCATCATGCGGATTGTGTTCCATTTTATCTCCTAAAAACAGTAAGTTAATCCCACCCACTGTGTGATCGTCAACGTAAAAATGATCAATATGCAGCAACCACCGTCAACGTTGTGATGACGCGTTACGCATTGTCCATGGTTTTCCTGATGTTTGTTGTCTAATGGGGTGTTCACACCCTCTACTCTCTTATCGCCAGCCATAACACCTTGATGCTAAAAAGGGGTGACTCCAGGCTCAAGCAACAGCCAAATTTATGCTGGTGACAACTAAGATTTTTCTTGCATGCAGACGCTACCAATTTTCTGCAACAGGGTCAAGATTCTCAGGGGTAGTCACCCACGTGCGGACTGGAAACATTCGCTGGATTTATCGAACTGCGGTTGGGAAACGTATAGGGGTGAACATCTGTATGAACGTACGCATTGGTTGAGGAATTTCAGCACGGCGCCCCAGATGGGGCGCCGGATCACGCAGCTCTATGTTCGAGCTTCGATTACCTAGGCCTTCGGCATCATTGTGGGATGCGCAATACCTGGCCTGGGTAGATTTTATCTGGATGGCTTAGCATCGGTTTGTTGGCTTCAAAGATCTTGTTGTACAGGTTGGCGTTGCCGTACATCTCTTTGGCAACGGCGCTCAGGGTATCGCCCTTCTTGACGGTGTAAAAGCGGCTTTCCGCTTCTGGTTGTGCTACTGCAACATTATCTTCAACGCCGCTGATACCTGCCACGTTACCTACAGCAACCAGAATTTTTTCTTTCAGTTCCTGGCTGATACCGTTCCCGGTGACCACAGCCTTACCATCAACGACCTGAACATCCACCTTATCCGTATCTGGCAGGCCACTGTTATCAAGGTGTGCCTTCAGCTTGGCGCTTTGATCCTCAGCATTACCACTCACCGTATCCCACAGTTTTGCGCCTGCTTCTTTGACGAAGTTAAACAATCCCATATTCGCTCCCGTTAATGATTGGATAGTTAAGAAATTTTAAAACTCATTAAGCTTAGCAGTACAGAGCGGAACTTCAATCCTCTTAAGGATGATTAAACGCTGCCATAATTCTGAAAATGCCGTTTTTGTCTGGTTAATTATTATTTTTTTGTATTAATTAGCTAAATTCAGCCAAATTTTACCTACAATGGGGGTTGGAGCCTTAATGGGGGACGCGATAGGTTATGTACGCATTGGTGATGTTCGTTTGCTATCTGGATGGCGGCTGTGCCGACATCGTCGTCGACGTGCTGCGTGATGAGCATCAATGCCTGGTAGCAATGAAAGAACAACGGTTACGCCATGCTGGCTGTTTTCCGATCGAGGACTTTATCGACGGCTTCTGGCTACCTGCCAGCGAGTACGCTCCTTTCTGATCCCTCAAGCCAAACCGAAAAAGGCAGAGCTTGCGCTCTGCCTTTTGGACCACGTTCCGACACAGGAATGAGGTTTGAATACGACTTAGAAACGGTAGGTCAAGCTGGCTGCCACGATGTTGTCAGTGTTCAGTTTCAGCTTGTTATCGTCATTCAGCTGGTTGATTTTATAATCAACGTAGGTGTACATGTTTTTGTTGAAGTAGTAAGTCGCACCGATATCGATATATTTCACCAGATCGACATCACCGATGGTTTCAATATCTTTACCCTTGGACTGCAGGTAAGCCAGTGATGGGCGCAGGCCATTTTCGAACTGGTATTGCGCGACCACTTCAAAGTTTTGCGTCTTGTTGGCAAAACCAGCAGTTTTGTTGACAGTGATCGGGGTCATGTTACGGGTTTCAGCGTACATAGCCGCCAGATATACCTGGTTGGCGTCATACTTCAGTGCCGTAGTCCAGGCCGTAGCGCTGTCACCTTTACCATACAAGCCGTCTTTTTGAGCCTGCGTACGGTTAGAATCAGAGAAGGCTACCGCAGCACCAATGCCGCTACCGCCGATGTCCTGATAATCCACAGACATACCATAGCCGTCACCGTTCTGCTTATGGATGTTACTGCGGTCATTCTCGTTCTTACCCTGATACTGCAAGGCGACATTCAGGCCATCAACCAGACCGAAGAAGCTGCGGTTACGGTAGGTAGCCAGGCCAGTAGAACGGCCAGTCATGAAGTTATCGGTGACAGTATAGGTGTCGCCGCCAAACTCAGGCAGCATATCGGTATACGACTCTACATCGTAAACCACACCGTAGTTACGGCCATAGTCAAAGGAACCGTAGTTGGCGAATTTCAGGCCGGCGAAGCCCAGACGAGTTTTGGTGCCTTCGGTACCCGCTGACTCAGCGTGGTTAGCCTGGACGTTGTATTCCCATTGGCCGTAACCCGTCAAATCGCTGTTAATCTGCGTTTCGCCTTTAAAACCAAAACGCACATAGGTCGCATCGCCATCGGCAGATTTGTTATCACTGAACAAGTGCTTGGCGTTAACACGGCCGTACAGGTCGAGTTTATTGCCATCTTTGTTGTAGATTTCGGCCGCATTGGCCATCGAGGCGGCGGTGGCAAGAACAACCGCCAGGGCTACTACACTGCGTTTCATCATTTATTTTCCTAGATTTTATTAAAAGCTGCCCGTCACGCCCAATTTATGCTTTGGGCTGTGATTTTTATCATTTTGTTTTTTATCTACGCCCCTTAATAAAGCGCCATGTGACATTAGCATCATGAATAAAAACTTAAAATAAAAAAGTTCATGAAATAGCGCACATAAAGCATGTTTATTTGTAACTAAATGTTTCACTAGAATACTAATATAATATAATGATTTAAAAAGATATTTAATGCATAAGCCATAACGCCTACGCTATTAAGCACCAAAATGGTGCAAACACGTTTCATTTTGTGTGATTTACCTACGATTTTGGAATAACCACAAAATTAGCATGCTAAGCAATAACGTTACTTATTTCACACTTTTAACTTATACCAATCTGATTAGTAGAAATGGCGCGAGTAATTCTATCTTTAATCTGTTTTTTACTCATTGGGGTCAATCATAGTGAGTAATGGCACGTAACAGGCAAAATACCCTATCAACTGATTAAATAAATTACGCTATTAAAGTGTGAAAGGAAAAACGGCGCCACAGGTCACTTACCTGTGGCGTAATGAACGGGTGAGATTAAAACAGGGTACTACGCGGGACTTCGGTCAACATCATGCCTGCACGCAACCCCAATGCCACCTTGGGGTTGGGAAACAACACCCACTCCTTTTCATGCTGCACCCGATAGCTTTCCCCCGGCTGCTCATACAATAAAGTTCCCTGCGGCAGAGCGGTAAAATTGGCAGTATCATCGCTTAAATAGAGTTTGAACGATTCACTGCGTTTAATCAGCGACCGCTCGACGCGGAACACCCGAATCGGAGCCTCCCCCCGCAAAGGAAGAGATTGCCCGCAGACCAGCGCCTGCAGCGCTTTATTGATAGCGGAAAACTGCTGCAGGTCGTTACTGCCAAAGGGACGCGCCTTGCCCAATTCGAGGGTACAGCTGGCCGCCTGCGCATGCTCGCTGGAAAAGTGGCTGAACGTGCCGCCGGGCGCTTGATGTATCACTAATGCATCCAACTCGGCGGCGTCTAGTAACGCCAACATCTCGGGGCTGTAACTCTGCGGTTGATAGGGCAGGATACCAAAGCGTGGCAACAGCGATCCGCGGATCGCCGTGTGTAAATCGTAATGAAAGCGGGTAGCCTGCTCCCCGGCAAAGAAACTGCTGACCGCTTGTTCTAACTGCTGCGCCCGCGCCGTTTCACCAGAGGGCTCAAACTGCTGATGGCGGCCACCAAACATGCGATTCATATCGCTTGCCAGATAACGTTGATTGGTTCGCATCGCAGGTGGATTGCCCAACACCACCAGCAAGCGCACCGTCAATGGCCGCACGCCTGCGAAGATCTCGTTCACTAGCCGATCAAGCAGTTCGATTGGCGCCGTTTCATTGCCGTGAATACCGGCAGAAAGCACCACGGCTTGCCGATAGTCTTGCAGCGGAATGAGCTCCAATAGCCCTTCCCCCAGCCACTTCCAGCGCAGTGCAGCATTTTCACCCTGGGAGGTCGCGGGTGGAGTTCCAGCCAACGTTAGGGCCAATAAATTGCTCACTATTGCCTCCGGTTACTGTTGGAACGGGTAAACATTACCCAGCCCAAGGATAGAAGTCAGGGCATCCAGCGCCGCACGCCCTTCATGCAGCAGTTGCGGGTCTGCCAGATCCTCCTGTACCAGACGATCGCGGTAATAGCGGTCTACCCAGTCGTTCAGGGTGGCAAACAGCGTATCGTTCATCATCACCCGTGGGTTCACCGCCCTCAACTCGGCACCGTTCAGCGCCACGCGTAAACGCAGGCAAGCCGGGCCACCGCCGTTGCGCATACTTTCGCGCAGGTCGAACACCTTGATCTCGTCGATTGGCCCACCGCTGGCCACCATCTCCGACAGATAATGCCAAACGCCAGGATGCTGGCGGGACTCTTCCGGCACCACGATCATCATCTTGCCATCGGCTTTGGTCAGGATCTGGCTGTTAAACAGGTAGGTCGCCACCGCATCCCCTACGCTGACACGGGAGGTTGGCACTTCTATCGCCACCAGTTCCGTCTCCAGCGAGGCCATCTTGCGGCGGATTTGATCCAGCCCCTGCTGCTGGTGCAGGAACGCCTGCTGATGATGGAACAGCACCTGCTGATTGCTGACGGCGATCACGTCGTTATGAAAAACGCCCTGGTCGATCACCGCCGGATTTTGTTGCAGAAATACCGTGTGTTGCTCGTGCAACTGATGCAGGCGGGCGATCGCCTCACTGGCCTCGCGCGTCTGGCGAGCCGGGTAACGCGTGGGAGCACTTTCCCCGCCAAACTCCTGCTTTCCATACACAAAAACCTGCACCCCGCGTTTGGCATAGTCGCCCCCAAGGCGGTTATGGTTGGCGGCGCCCTCATCCCCAAAGAGTGCCACCTGCGGTAAGGCATCATGGTGAGCAAAGTATTGCTCATCTTTAAAGATGGCACGCAGCACGCTGGAGGTGGTTTCGGCCTCAATCGCGCGATGGAATTTGTTATTCAGGTTGGCGGCGGTGAAATGCACTTTACCATCCTGACTGTCTGGCGAAGGTGAAACCGTCGCGGCATTGGCCGTCCACATGGATGAAGCCGAACTAAGCGCCGAGAGCAGGCGCGGTGAGGTGCGCATCGCCTGGGCCAGTACGCTTTCGTCGCTGCCGCTGAAGCCCAATTTACGTAGCGTAGGGAGATGAGGCCGTTCCTGCGGTGGCAACACGCCCTGCTGGAAGCCCATATCTGCCAGCGCTTTCATTTTCAGCAGCCCCTGCTTTGCCGCCAGCTTGGGGTTCGACACGCTGTTACGGTGCTGCGTCGAAGCCTCGTTGCCAAACGACAGCCCGGCATAGTGGTGCGTCAAGCCAACCAACCCATCAAAATTGACTTCATATCCGGACATTTTGCTCTCCTGTAGACTGCGAACGGTAATGCCTGGGGCAGATCAGTTAAATATCAGGCCCGGTGACAGGCTGGTTGGCAGCGTCAGACTGGCACTTTCCAGCGAAGCCATCGGCCAAGCGCAGTAATCTGCCGCATAGAACGCACTTGGACGATGGTTGCCGGAAGCTCCTACACCACCGAAAGGTGCCGCACTAGAAGCCCCGGTCAGCGGCTTGTTCCAGTTGACAATACCGGCTCGCGCCTCCAGCAACAGCCGTTCGAACTGCTCCCGCTGCGGGGACACCAGACCAACGGACAGGCCATAGCGCGTGTTATTAGCCATGCGCAGCGCCTGGTCGAAATGGTCGTAACGAATGATCGTGGTCAGCGGGCCAAAATATTCTTCGTCTGGCACGTCCGCCACGCCGGTCACATCGATAATGCCAGGGCTTAATAACGCGCTGCCGCTTTCCAGCGATTTCATGGTCAACAAAGCTTTGCCGCCCAATGCCAACAGATGGTGCTGAGCTGCCAGCATGTTCTCTGCCGCAGCGGAGGAAATCACCCCGCCCATAAACGGCTGAGGTTCAGCATCCCAACGGCCGATGCGCAGCGTAGATGCCACCTGAACCAGGCGTGTAATAAAGGCATCGCCCTGCGGCCCGCTTTTCACCAAAATACGACGAGCACAGGTACAGCGCTGTCCGGCAGAAATAAACGCCGATTGAATGGCCAGATTCACCGCCGCGTCACAATCTTCTACCTGTTCGACGATCAGCGCGTTGTTGCCACCCATCTCCAACGCCAGGATCTTTTCTGGCTGACCGGCCAATTGGCGATGCAGGTGATAGCCGGTGCCAGCACTGCCGGTAAACAGCAGCCCATCAATATCGGCACAGCTTGCCAAGGCCTCACCGGTTTCACGTCCACCTTGCACCAGATTGATCACCCCATTCGGCAAACCCGCCTGCAGCCACAGCTGTAACGTCACCTCCGCCGTCAACGGCGTCAATTCGCTGGGTTTGAACACCACGCAGTTGCCCGCCAGCAGCGCCGGAACGATATGCCCATTCGGTAAGTGACCAGGGAAGTTATACGGGCCAAACACCGCCAGCACGCCATGCGGCCGATGGCGTAACACCGAGGCTCCGTCGGCCATCGCCGTTTCCGTCACCCCAGTACGCGCCTGATAGGCCTGTAATGAAATGTCCACCTTGCCAATCATCGCCTGGACTTCGGTCAAGGTTTCCCAGCGAGGTTTAATGGTTTCACGGCTGATGGTCTCGGCCAGATGTTGTTTATGCTCTTCCAGCAACGCCGCGAAGCGTTTTACCAACTGTTCGCGCTGTGCAAACGGCGTGCGCGCCCAAGCAGGAAAAGCCTCGCGTGCAGCTGTGCAGGCCGCAGTCACGTCGTCAATATTAGCCGAATTGGCTTGCCACAGCGGCAGGTTATCCAACGGATCGGTTTTGCTGAATTCAGCGCCCCGGCCAGCCAGCCAGACGCCATTAATTAACAATGCAGGATGCGACATTACACTTTCTCCTGAGCGATAAGCTTGATGACCCGTACCGGGCTCCCCTGTTCGACGCCCAGCGCCGCAGCCGTCTCGGCGTTGATACGCAGGCGATCATCATGCAGTTGGGCATGTACCAACAGGGCGCGATAATTCTGATAGTTGTCGTTGGCCACCAGGTAGGCCGGAGCCTCGCTGAATACCTGTGCATCATCCAGCACCACCTTCACCAGTTTGCTGCGCTTGACCGCGCGGATCTCGTCGATCTCGGCTTCCAGCGTCGGGCCTCCGTCAAAGATATCGACGTAGCCCTGGTAGCGCAGCCCTTCGGCTTCCAGCAGCTTGCGCGCTGGTGCGGTTTGCGGGTGAACTTCGCCGATCACCTTCTGCGCATCTTCGGCCAGAAAGTCGACGTACAGCGGGTGTTTCGGCATCAGTTCGGCGATAAACGCCTTTTGCCCGGTGCCGCTGAGATAGTCCGCCTTGGCGAACTCGATAGAAAAGAAGTGGCGGCCAACGCTTTCCCAGAAGGGGGAACGGCCATTCTCATCGGAATAACCTCGCATTTCCGCGATCACTTTGCGGGAGAATTGATTACGAAATGCGGCCATAAACAGGAAGCGGACCTTTGACAGCAGTTTGCCATTCTCGCCATGGCGGTAGTCCGGATCGAGGAACAGCGTACAGAGCTCCGAATGGCCGGTATGATCGTTGCTTAAAAACAGCGTTGGCACCGATTTATAGACATTAAGCTGCTTTGAGGCATGCACCTGGGTACCCACGCGGAAGCTATACCAGGGTTCGGTCAACCCAACCGCGACTTCGATCGCACTGACGCCTACGACCTGTTGCCGTTCAGTATCCTCCATCACAAACAGATAGCAGCGATCGCTTTGGGGAAGTTCGCCTTGCCAGGTTTTTAACGCCCGCTCAATACGTGCCGACAGCGTCTCTTCATTCTGCGGCAAAGAGGTGAGGCCAATACCGGATTTACCGGCGAGCGTCAGCAGGTCAGCCAGGTCACGACGCTCTATGGGGCGGATAATCATCATAATGCGAACCTCGGAAGTCATCGGCTGCGCACCGGGCGCAGCCGCCTTGATTAGCTGCAAATCCGCGCCACAGCACGCGCGAATCGCGCCAGCCCCTCTTTCACATCCTGTTCAGGGATGATCAGCGAAGGCGTAAAGCGCACCACGTCCGGGCCTGCGATCAGGGCTATCACCCCCTCCTCGTTAGCCAGTTGGGTGATCTGCTTGGCTCTACCGGCATATTCCGGGTTCAGAGCGCAACCAATTAACAGCCCCGCCCCGCGGATTTCGCTAAAGATCGGATACTGTAGGTTGATTTCCGTGAGCCCGGCGATAAACCACTCGAGACGCTGCTTCACCCCATCAAGTACTTCCGGAGTGTTAATCAGCGAGAACACCACCCCAGCTACCGCCGCCGCCAGCGGGTTACCGCCGTAGGTGGTGCCGTGAGTGCCAACGCCCAGGGTTTTCGCCAGTTTGTCGGTAGTGATCATCGCGCCGATTGGGAAACCGCCGCCCAAAGCCTTGGCGGTGGTCAACACGTCCGGCACTATCCCGTAATTCATGTAGGCATACAGCGAACCTGTTCGGCCCACGCCGGTTTGCACCTCATCAAAGATCAGCAGTGCGCCGTGGCGATCGCAAAGTTCACGCAACCCTTGCAGGAATTGCGCTTGTGCCGGTACCACACCGCCCTCACCCTGAATCGGCTCAACGATCACCGCGCAGGTACGGTCATTAATCACTTGCGCAGCCGCCGCCAGATCGTTAAACGGCGTGTGGGTAATACCGCCAGGCAGTGGCGCAAAATCCTGTGAATATTTTGGTTGGCCCCCGGCAGACACGGTAAACAGGGTGCGGCCATGAAACGCGTTATTGAACGCGACGATCTGATTCTTTTCTCTGTTGCCACTATCCAGGGCATATTTGCGCGCCAGCTTCAGCGCGGCTTCGTTAGCTTCTGCGCCGGAGTTGCAGAAAAATACTTTGTCGGCAAAGGTGGCATCAATCAGCTGTTTGGCCAGGCGCAACACCGGCTCGTTGGTATAACCGTTGCCCAGATGCCAAAGCTTGCCTGCCTGTTCGACCAGCGCCGCTAACACCTGCGGATGGGCGTGGCCCAGAGCATTGACGGCAATGCCTCCGGCGAAATCAATATAGGATTTCCCCTGCTGATCCCAAACCTGTGAGCCTTCTCCCCGCACCAAAATAAAATCCGCAGGGGCATAAACCGGGATCATCCAGTCGTCGAAAGACTGGCGGGTAACTGCGATTGGCTGTTCCATAATGACCTCATAACGTCAGCAAAGGCTGAATTTTGGCGGTAAGGACCGCTCTGGCGGCGCAAGACCGGCGAAAAAGCAAATTAACCCTATTATTCGGTGTCTTTTCCGGCCGACGATAATGCTGCTCACCGCCGCCTATTCAGATACAAACCTGTTACATAAAATCGGTTATTCACTATTAATGCCGCATTTAGCACCCCGGAGCGGGGAATAAATGTTAATAAGTAGTTAAAATACAGCCCATTTGATAAATAGTGTAGAGCAGCTATCGTGCCAGAACGGGATTTTTGACGGATTTACTAATTTTTTTCGTTAAAACAAGGAGTTATATTGCATAAATATTCAATAATTATGCATTTGTAATGATTAAAGGCAAAAATAGGGCCTAAAATCATCAGCACCGGAGAAATCCTATTCAATCGCAAAATTCTTCCACTTTTCTGATCCTGCTCGCAAAAATAATTACGCCAGATGGCGGGATCGCCGCCCTTTTGCACCGCAATCGTGCAATGCGCCCTCATTTAGCGCAGCAACGCGCCCCCTCACCCTAATCCTCTCCCACAGGGAGGGAGAGAGACAGTCCGTGCCACGGTTTATCTGGGTATTCGTCCTTGGGGAGGGGACCGTTCGAGTGGATCTGAAACTTGTTATGGTCTAATGATCGGTCTCCCTACGGGTTAACCCCCAGTCTTTGACTACACTGTTAAGCTATCCCCTACTCAATGTTCCTCCTCAACCTTAGGATCCCAACATGAGCAAAAAAACCTTTGATGCCACCCAGCCCGCAGCGGTTAAAGACGTAGCCGCCTTTCTGGCGCAGTTAAATGCCAGCGGCGGCAAACCGATGGAACAGATGAAGCCGAAAGAGGCACGTAAGGTGTTGGAAGGCGCACAACGCAGCGTGGAGGTGGTACAGCGTGAGGTCGAAATTGAAGAAAAAACCATTCACGTGGCCGGTCAGGACATCCTGCTGCACATCGTGCGCCCGCCACGAGTGAAAGGTAAATTGCCGGTATTTATGTTTTTCCACGGCGGAGGTTGGGTATTGGGCGACTTCCCGACCCACGAACGATTGGTGCGCGATCTGGTTTACAGCTCAGGAGCGGTAGCGGTATTTGTCAATTACACACCGTCACCAGAAGCCCACTATCCCACCGCCATCGAGCAAGCCTACGCGGCCACGGAATGGGTGGCGGAATACGGAGAGAAAATCAACGTCGATGGCAGCCGACTGGCGGTAGTGGGCAATAGCGTTGGCGGTAACATGGCGACGGTGGTGAGCCTGATGGCTAAAGCGCGAGGCACACCGGCACTGCGCTGCCAAATCCTGCTGTGGCCGGTCACCCACGCCAGTTTTGATCGCGATTCCTATCATCAGTTTGCCGAAGGCCATTTCCTGACGCGCAATATGATGAAGTGGTTTTGGGACAACTACACCACCGACAAGGCCCAGCGTAAGGAGATCTACGCCTCACCGCTCAATGCGAGCCTGGAACAGCTGCAAGGGCTGCCACCTGCGCTGATCCAAACCGCCGAACTGGACGTACTGCGGGATGAGGGGGAAGCCTACGCCCGCCTGCTGAACGCGGCTGGCGTCGAGGTGACCGCCACCCGCTACAATGGGCTGATCCACGATTACGGCCTGTTAAACCCGCTCGCCCAGGTTCCGGCGGTCCATTCGGCTATTCATCAGGCCGGACGCGCATTGAAGCATTATCTGGCCTAGCCCAGGTTACGGATCAGCCTGGCCAAGGTCTTGATGGCGGTTTCAAGCCTGTCGCTCCACTCGAAAGAGGCGTTCAGGCGAAAACAGTGGTTGAAACGATCGCCGGTAGTGAACATTCGCCCCGGCGCAATACTGATGCCCTCTGCCAGCGCACGCTGGTAAAGCTCCATGGAAGACTGTGTCGCCTCCAGCTCCAGCCACAGGAAATAGCCTCCGTCCGGCTGGCTGACCTTCACCGTTGGCGGGAAGTGATGGGCGATCGCCTGATGCATGGCGCTTTGGCGCTGGGCCAATAAACGCCGCAGGCGACGCAGATGGGTATCATAGCCGCCATGCAGCAGATAATCGGCGATCGCCATCTGGGTCGGCACGCTGGTTGAAACAGTGCTCATAAGTTGCAAGCGCTGGATCTGCGGCGCATATCGCCCTGCCGCCACCCAGCCCACACGGAACCCCGGAGCCAGACATTTTGAGAACGACGAACAGTGCAAAATCTGTCCGCCCTGATCCAACGCCTTGGCAGGCAAGGGCCGCTCGGCGCTGAAATAAAGCTCGCCGTACACATCATCTTCCAGCAACGAGATCTGATGCTCACGCAGCATCGTCACCAGCCGTTTTTTATTCTCGTCCGACATGCTCGACCCTTGCGGGTTCTGGAAATGGGTCATCAACCAGCAGGCCTTGATCGGATACTGCTCAATCGCCTGCTGTAACGAATCCAGATCGATCCCGTGCTGCGGGTGGGTAGCGATCGCCACCGCTTTCAGCTTCAGGCGTTCCAGCGCCTGCAACGCGCCGTAAAATGCCGGGGATTCAATCGCCACCGTGTCCCCCGGCTGCGTCACCGCTTGCAGGCTGAGGCTTAACGACTCCATCGCCCCGGCGGTGATCACAATCTCATCTGGGGAGACCTGCATCCCATTCAGCGCATAGCGTTGGGCAATATGGCGACGCAATGCCTCGTTGCCGGGTGGCAAATTAGCAAGCGAACTGTGAGGCGTGAATTTCCGGGCGACGCTGCTCAGCGCCCTGGCCAACTTGGGTTGCATAAACAGGGTGGCATCCGGGAAAGCCGAGCCGAAGGGCACAATTTCTGGATCCTTACAGGCTTGCAGCACGTCAAAGATAAAGGCGTTGATATCCACCTGTTCGCTCACCAGCAGTTTTTCACCCCGGATGGGCTGCGGTAACGCCTGTGAACGGGCCGCCACATAGTAACCAGACTGAGGCCGCGCTACGATCCAGCCCTGGCTTTCCAGTAGCTGGTATGACTGCACCACCGTCATCAGGCTCAGCCCGGCACGTTTACCACTTTCCCGCAGCGAGGGCAGTTTGTCCCCGGCACGCCATACCCGGTTCTGGATCTGTTCGCGGATCTGCTGGGCAAGCTGTTCATATCTGGTCATACAATTCCAACTGTTATAGGAAAAAGTAAAATAACTGTCACTGTTATCGTTACTCTACTCCATGCTCTACTTAGCGCAAGTTTTAATAAGCAAGCTTTCGCTTTCCTAAGAGGCCGATTATGAACAAATCAAGGAGGCTCCATGTTCGGACTTGATGCATTGGAGCTGGCACGGATCCAGTTCGCCTTCACCGTTTCCTTCCATATTATCTTCCCGGCGATCACCATCGGTATGGCCAGCTATCTGGCGGTGCTCGAAGGCCTATGGCTGAAAACCGGCAATCAGGCTTACCGAGACCTGTACCACTTCTGGTCCAAAATCTTCGCCGTCAACTTTGGCATGGGCGTGGTTTCCGGCCTGGTGATGGCCTATCAGTTCGGCACCAACTGGAGCTTTTTCTCCGAATTTGCCGGCAGTATCACCGGCCCATTGCTGACTTATGAAGTACTGACCGCCTTCTTCCTCGAAGCCGGATTCCTGGGCGTGATGCTGTTTGGCTGGAATCGTGTTGGCCCCGGCCTGCACTTCTTCGCTACCTGTATGGTAGCACTCGGCACGCTGATCTCTACCTTCTGGATCCTGGCTTCCAACAGCTGGATGCAGACCCCGCAGGGGCACGAGATCATCAATGGAGTCGTCGTACCGGTTGACTGGTTCAAAGTGATCTTCAACCCGTCCTTCCCTTACCGCCTGCTGCATATGACCACTGCGGCATTCCTGTCGTCGGCCTTCTTTATCGGTGCCTCAGCGGCCTGGCACCTGCTGCGTGGCCGTGATACGCCAGCCATGCGCAAGATGCTGTCGATGGCCATGTGGATGGCACTGATCGTCGCCCCTATTCAGGCGGTGATCGGCGACGCACACGGTCTCAATACGCTGAAATATCAACCGGCCAAAATCGCCGCCATCGAAGGCCACTGGGAGAACCCGCCAGGAGAGGCCACGCCGTTGATCCTGTTCGGATGGCCGGATATGGAGCGTGAAGAAACCCGTTTCAAGGTGGAAATTCCTTATCTAGGCAGCCTGATCCTTACCCACAGCCTCACCGAGCAGGTTCCGGCGTTGAAATCCTTCGCACCGGAAGATCGCCCGAATTCCACCGTGGTGTTCTGGTCGTTCCGCATCATGGTGGCGCTGGGCATGCTGATGATCCTGGCTGGCGTGTGGAGCCTGTGGCTACGCTGGCGCGGCGGACTCTATCAGTCCAAACCCTTCCTGTACTTCATTCTGTGGATGGGGCCTTCAGGGCTGATTGCCTTGCTGGCGGGGTGGTTCACCACCGAGATTGGCCGCCAGCCGTGGGTCGTCTACGGGCTGCAACGCACCGCCGATGCCGTCTCTGCCCATGGCGACATCCATATGAGTGTGAGCCTGCTGGCCTTTATCGCCGTCTACTGCTCAGTGTTTGGCGTCGGTTATTCCTACATGATGCGCCTGATCCGCAAAGGCCCGCAGGCCCATGAAGGTGACGAGCCAAGCGGCCACGGCACACCGGCACGCCCGCTCTCAGCGGTACACGAAACTTTGGACGACAGGAGCTGAACATGGGTATCGATCTTCCGCTGATTTGGTTTGTGATCATCGTGTTCAGCACCATGATGTACGTGGTCATGGACGGCTTTGATCTGGGCATCGGCATTCTGTTCCCGTGGGTGAAAGACAGCCACGATCGCGACGTAATGATGAATACCGTGGCACCGGTATGGGACGGCAACGAAACCTGGCTGGTGCTTGGCGGGGCCGCCCTGTTTGGGGCTTTCCCACTGGCGTATGCGGTGATCCTGGATGCGTTGGCCATTCCCCTCACACTAATGCTGTTTGGCCTGATCTTCCGCGGCGTGGCCTTTGAGTTCCGCTTCAAGGCCAAACCGGAGAAACGCCATATTTGGGACAAGGCGTTTATCGGCGGCTCAATCCTGGCCACCTTCTGCCAGGGCGTGGTCGTCGGGGCGATTATCGACGGCTTCCCGGTGGAAGGCCGCGCCTATGTTGGCGGCCCCTTCGACTGGTTCACTCCGTTCGCCCTGTTCTGCGGTTTGGGCCTGGTAGTGACCTATGCGTTACTCGGCTGCACCTGGTTGGTCATGAAAACAGCGGGAAACCTGCAGGCCCGGATGCATCGTCTGACCACACCGCTGTTGGTTAGCCTGCTGCTAATCCTGCTGGCCGTCAGCGTCTGGACGCCAATCGCTCACCCTGAAATTGCGACCCGCTGGTTCAGCCTGCCGAACCTGTTCTGGCTGCTGCCGGTGCCGCTGCTGGTGTTGCTCAGCGCCTGGGGGATCTGGCACGGCGTACGCCACGATGCCCACTACTCGCCGTTCCTGCTGACGCTGTTGCTAGTGTTTCTGGGGCTAAGCGGCCTGGGTATCAGCATCTGGCCGCTGCTGATCCCGCCGACTATCACCCTGTGGCAAGCCGCTGCACCGCTACAAAGCCTGGGCTTCATGCTGGTGGGCGCACTGTTTATTATTCCGATTATTTTGGTTTACACCTTCTGGAGCTACTACGTGTTCCGCGGCAAGGTGAGCCATGAGGATGGGTATCATTGATGATGAATAAGACGATGAATGAGAACACCGCCACTATTCCCTGGTGGAAACGCGTCGGCTGGTTGGTGATTATCTGGAGTGCCAGCGTTCTGGGGCTATTTTTGGTCGCTTCGCTATTCCGCCTGCTGATGACCGCCGCCGGGATGAAGCCGGAATAACTTTACGGTTTCCCCATCATCCCCAAAAAACGCTGTTGCATCTGCAACAGCGTTTTCAGATCCAGGCACTGATAATCCAGCCCATGCTGAGCAGCGACTTCGGCAATAATCTTCGCCAGAGCCGGGTAATGCCGATGGCTCCAATGCGGGAACAGATGGTGGGTCAGGTGCAGGTTGGCACCGCCCAGCCAGTAGCCAACCCAGCGTGGCGTGGCCTGCCAGTCGAAGGTGGTGGAAAACAGATGTTGATACCAGCCATGCACCATCTTGCCCTGCTCGGGAACCTGATAAAAATTGGCTTTGGCCCAATGGGTACCGACAATCAACATCACAAACACCAACGACGACAGCATCTGGCTCAGCAGGTAAGTCAACCAGATCGCCATGGCGCTAACCTCAGGCGGCATCAGCCATAGCGGGATTGCCAACGCCAACGTGAAGTGCGCCAGCTTGCTCAGCAAGAAAACACTCCAGCCTTTGCTCCCCTGCAACATCATCTTGGGCGTCATGCGCGTTTTGCCAGCCCGATCCAACCAGTCAAACAGCCAGATGTAATACGGGAAAGTCAGTGCCGCCACTATCGGCCAGTAGTATTGCTGCAAACGCATAAAGGTTTTGCGCTGCTGGAACGGCGTTTGCCGCAGCACGCCATTCGGCTCGATATCCGGATCGTAACCTTCAATGTTGTTGTAGGCATGGTGGAAAATGACGTGGCGCACCCGCCAACAGTCCGCATCCAGCCCCAACGGGATGCTCACAATAAAGTTAAGCCAGTGGTTCAGCCGTGCCTGTTTGAAAAAGGCATTGTGTGAGGCGTCGTGCACCACGTTCACCGTCAACATCATGGCAGAGAAAATAAAGCCGACGTAGCAACCGAAATAGGCCCAGGCATTTTGCTGTTGCAAACTGAGTGCATAAAAGCCCGCGCACACCAGGATCAGCAGCAACACTTTGGCGAACATCCCGCGGTCGGCAAAGCGGTGGTCGCCCCGCTCCGCCAGATAAGCCTGGCTGCCACGCATCAGCGCCAGATGAATGTCGCGGTTCTCCCGTTGGAACGCCAAGGGCCGCAACGGCGTGGTGTCTGGCATTTTCATCGTGGCTGTTGCCCCATCGTACGTAGGAAGCGTTGCTGCTGTTGCAACAGTTCGCGATAGCCGATGCAGCGATAATCCATGGCATAGCGTGGCGCGAGTTCAGCCAGGATGGCGGCCAGCGCGGGATAATGGCGGTGATTCCAGCCGGGGAACAGATGATGGGTGAGATGATAATTCAGCCCACCTGTCAGATGGTGCAACCACTTTGGCGAGGTTTCCCAGTCGCAGGCGGTGGCAAAGTTATGCCGATACCAGCCCTGCGGCATTTGCCCCCCCTCTGGCACCGCGTAAAACTCGGCCTGCGCCCAGTGGGTACCCAACAGTAAGAACACCACCAGCAGCGAGGCCAGCATCTGGCTCAACAGATAAGCGATCAGCACCGTTTGCCAGCCGATACCGTGTTGCTGGCAAACCACCAACGGGATCACCAGCACCACCACTATGTGGCACAGTTTGCTGGCAATAAACACCGCCCAGCCCTTGCGCCCGGCCAGTACACCCTCGGTGGCCAGCGGGGTTTTGCCCAACCGGTCTGACCAATCAAACACCAGCGCAATATAGGGCAGCGACAAGGCAGCAATCAGCGGCCAGTAAAGGTGCTGATAGCGCATGTGCGCCCGCCATTGCTGGAACGGCGTCTGGCGGAAAAAGCCGTTCTCTTCGGTGTCCAGATCGTAATGTTCGACGTTGGCATACACATGGTGATAGCTGACGTGCCGTGTCCGCCAATAGTCCGGATCGACCCCCAGCGGGATCGTCACCAGACGCCCCGCCAGGCGATTCACCCAAGGAGTGCGGGCGAACGCGTTATGCGAAGCGTCATGATTGACGTTAACGTTCAGCAACATGCCCATCATGACAAAGGCAAAGTAACACAGCATAAACGCCAGCCCCTGCTGTTGCATCAGGCTGAGCAGGTAGAAACCCACGCACAACAACAGCAGGACGATAGCCTTGATCCAACGGGCCACATCGGCAAAGCGGTGATCGTCACGGCCGCTCAGATAAGCATGGGCCCGACGTTTCAGTTCACGATGAAACGCCTGTTCCCCATCCGCAGGGAAAGAGAGTGGCGGCAGAGAGTCAGCCATGGACCGCTTCCTTCTGGCGTCCCCAGCCAGCGGCGACGGCGCAGCCATGCACCGCAATGCCGCAAGTCATCAGCCACCAGTAAGGTTGGTGCCACCCCAGCGCCAACAGCAACAACAGTGGAGCGGCCAACGCCACCAGTAACCAGGTCTTTACGCCCCAGCTACGGCCTTCGGCAATCCCCCCCAACGCTACCGCGCCTACCGCCAACAGCATAAACAGTGCCGCCTGCTCGCCGGTCAGGCCGTTGTAGCCATATCCAAAGCGATACACATAGCCCAGCACCAGGGCGAACAGCAGCAACGCACCACTCACCATACACCACGCGGAGCTGCGGAAACGGGCGCTATTGGCCGAAGGTTTGTAAGGCAGCTTGAAGTAGCGCAAAAACGGCTGATTGCTGGCCCAGAACGGATTAACCGAAGATTTCTCCCCGCGTACGCCATAGGCGAAAGGCTCGGTTGGCAGCGACGGGCCAAAGGTGCCAAACAGCTTGTCCCAGAAGATAAAGCTACCGCCAAAATTACGGTTGGAATAGGCCAGATCGTTGACGTGATGCACCCGATGGTGCGCCGGGGTAACAAAGATTTTTTCCAGCCAGCCCAGTTTTGGGGTCAGCGCGTTATGGTTAAACAGCTGAATGCCGTAGTGCAGGATCGAAACGGTGATAAACACCGAAAGCGGCACACCGGCCAACGCCAGCAGCATAAAGAACGGGATCGACGTTAATGACGAATACCACGAGTTACGCACGCCCAACGAAAGGTTGAAATGCTCGCCCTGGTGATGCACCACATGCACCGCCCACAACAGGCGGAAACGGTGATGCAGGCGGTGTAACCAGTAAAAACCAAAGTCCCACGCCAGCAGGGCAAACAGCCACACCAGCGCAATCGGCCAGCTATCGACCAGGCCCAGGCTGTAATGGGTCGCCACTAAGCCATAGCAGAAGATCTCCAGCCCCCGGAACAGCCACAGCATGATATGCCCGGAGTTGAGGTTGAAGATCACATCGTGCCAATCAACGCTGCCCCGGTTGCGCTTTTGCAGCCACAGGGCTTCGCCCAGCACCACGCACAGCATAAAGACTATCGGTATTACCAGATCGGTCATGGTCGTTCTCCCTGACGAAAATCACTGACAATCCATCGAACATGTTGGCAGGCATAGCCGACGGCCATGGCCAACACCGCTCCACTGAGCAAATCCACCAGCAGGTGTCGGCGCAGTTGCAGGATAGAGAAGGCAATCGCCAATCCCCAAAGCGACAACAGCACGCTGCGCCATTTTTTCCGACTGTCCGCCACGGCCCACACGGCCAGGGCCGTCAAGGCTATATGCAACGAGGGTAAACAGTTTTGTTTTGAATCAATCCCGATCAATGCCGCCAGCATGGTGGAGCTGAGTGAACCACCCTGATCGACCGGGTAGTCCAGCGTCGTCGGCCACAGCAGATAGATGGCCCCCGCAACAATAGCGGCAAGCTGCATCGAGCTTCTAAGCCATTTGATCCGGCTCAGCGGGCACAGCAGATAGCACAGCGGAACGATCAGGAAAAAAGACAGGTATAGCCAGATAGCATGCGGGCTAAAGGGAATTGCGCGATCCAGCCAACTCGGCGTCAGCTGATAACCCGCTCCTTGCCATCGGTCAGTGCTGTTATAAATCAGGCCAACAAAGCCCCAGCCCAGCAGCATTTGCCATAGGCGATAGATCACCTCTTTCATGATGCCTCCGGCAAACGCACGATGCGACGGCGTTTGGCATCGAACTGCGGCATGATGCTCTGTGCGGTCAGTTGCCACTCCAGTTGCTGCACCGCGATACCTTGCTGGGTAAACAGCACCATCAGGTGCTGCTGACAATGTTCCAGCTCGGCAGGGCTACAGTCGGCCATCAGATGCAGCCGCTGGCTAGACAACTGGGTTAGGCGATAATCGGCCACGGCGGGTAACGCGTTGGCAATCACACGGCGGCATAGATCGGCAAAGACTCGCTGCGCTGTGCCCTGCGATCCTGGCAGCAAGAGTTGATCGTCACAGCGCCCTTCAATCCGATCCAACGCCATGCTGGCCTGGCCGCATGGGCAAGGCTCCGCACGCCGCACCAGAATATCATCCAGCCGATAACGCACGATCGGCTGCGTACGGCGCGTAAAATCGGTGATCAGCGGGGTAAAGCGCTGCTCATCGATCCACTGTGGCTCCACGTGAATAAACTCTTCGTTCAGATGCAAGGTGCCGTGGCTACAGGTAGCGGCCAGAAAACCTTCGGTGGCCTGATAGACTTCGCCTACGTCGGCAAATACCCGCTTTAGCAATTGGCGATCCTGCGGCTCCAGCACCTCAGCCACTGAGATCACTTTCTTCACTCGCAATTGCAGTTCACCCCGCTCGACCGCGTTAGCCAACGCGCACAATACCTGCGCAGGTGCGACCACGATGGTGGGTTGCTCCCGCTCAATCTGCGGTAAGTGCTCGGCAAAGGGAGCAAACAGATCGTAAAACGTCAGGCTCAACCAGCGGTTGTTGACGCTGTGATACAGATTGTTATCCGCACGTAGAAACAGCGCGACCCGCTCACCGGCAAACACCCCTTGCGGCAACATTTTGGCCAGCATGCCGCCAGCCCAGATCTGCTGTTCCTGCGGGCTGACCACAAACACGCCGCGTCGCCCGGAGGTGCCGGTCGATAAACCTACGCTGTATTTGCCCACTTTTGGGGTGAAGTCGCGATCGGTTTCGCTGCGCCGGGCACAGGCCAACAGCGCCTCCAGTTGCAGCCCAGCGGTATTCATCCGATCAAAATGCGTCATCATGATCGCTTTGTCCATTTCTGGCCATTCGCTCACGGGTAACAGACAGTATGGCCGGAAATAGGGGCTATGCGCCAATACCCGGCGGGCAAAGCGTTTTAACTGACGCGCCTGGTAAGCCTCCAGTTCTGCCCGTTCGGTGAAATGCAATTTGCGCGCTCGCAGGTAGTGCCACAGCGTCATCAGCGGGATCATAAATCCCCCTCATGGCACAACAGGATCTCTGCCGCGCCGCCGTGATGCAGTTGGTTGAGCGCTTCAAGGGTTTGGTAGTAGCTACGCGGATTATCCATGATCAGGTTCGCCAGCCGTGAAGGACCACGCAGTTGCTGGTAGTTCAGCGGCGACCAGGCGGCATCGCTTGCCAGCAGCGTCCAGCCCGCATCGGTTTGGACAAAGGCTCCAAGATGGCCCGCAGCATGGCCCGGCAGAGGCACAATGAGGATTTGCCCTTCGCTGCCTGGTAGTGCATACCCCTGCTGGAACGGTGCCAGTTCGGCTGGCAGACTCTGTAGCGGGAATGACTCCACAAACTGCAATGCGGATTCAAACTCCTCGGGGATCAACCCCGGTATAAACGCCCGCTTCAGGGCGGCAAAGCCGCGCAGCTCACGAGTTTGCTGCCAGCCCTCACCAGAACAAATCATGTTGAGACGGCTGAAATCACGCAGGCCAGCGATATGGTCAGCATGAAAATGGGAAATAATTACCGCCTCAATATCACCCACGCCTACCCCCCGGCTACGCAACTGCTCAAGCAGCGCCTGCTGTGGGCTGAAATAAACCGGGGTAATCTGGCTATACAACCGGAAAATACCGCTGGCGGTGTACTGTTGGAAATAGCTGGCATAACCGGTATCCCATAGCCAGCGACGCTCGCCCACCTCCAGCAGGTAGGCACGAGAAGGGAATTTGCAGCTACGCATCGGCGAGCCACGCAGTGCCATGCAGCCAAGGTGGGTGCAATAACCGATTTCAAAGGTGGTGATATTAGCCATGCGCCGCCATCCCCTGCTGTTTCATCCATTGCCCGGTCAGCTCTATCCCCTGCTCCAGGCTATAACGAGGCCGGTAGCCCAGTTCTTCAATCGCGCGGCTGTTATCCAGCGTCATATCAAAATAGGCGGCCGCCGCGCTGTAGCGCGTCAGCATCGGCTCTTTGCCGGTGAAATGGGCTATCAATTCCATCCCCCCTGCCACCGCCCACAACAGCCGGTAAGGCAATGCCTGCACCCTATATTGCCAGCCTAGCTGTTGGGCCAGCAGTTGGTGCAGCATATCCTCCAGCCGCTGCGGCTGTTGGTTGGTGATGTTATAAATGCCGCCGGAAGGCAAGTTCGCCCGGTTGCTGGCCAGATCCATCGCATGCACTACGTTGAGCACAAAGGTCAGATCCAGATAGGCTTTACCGCCGCCGGGCAGACGCAGAGCACCTTTATCACGCTGCATCTGGGCCAGGATCCTGGGTACGATCACTCGGTCATGCGGGCCAAACAGGCCACGCGGACGCAGGATCAGATAGGTGGTTTGCGGATAGCGATGCAGCAGCGCGTTAATGCTCTGTTCGGCAGCATACTTGCTGGCAGCATAATGATTGGCAAACCGCCGGGCCGGTTCACCTTCGGTAATGTTGTGATGATGCCTGAAATCAAAATAGATCGCCGGCGTCGAGATATGGATAAAGCGTTTCACCCCGCAGCGCCCGGCGGCTTTGGCGAGCTTTTCCGTGACGTAGGTGTTGGCCTGGAAAAACGCCTTGCGATCGCCCCATGGGGAAGATTTAGCGGCACAATGCCAGACGATGTCATACCCCCTCATCAGCTGTTCGCACTGTTCCATCCCGGCGCGGGTCAGATCCAACGGAGTAAACTTTGCCCCCAGTACCACCAACTCACGGCCAACGGCCTCATCACGCCCGGTAGCATGCACCTGATGCCCGGCAGCCAACAACCACTCGGCCGCATTGCGCCCTAACCCACTGGTCGCCCCGGTTATCAAGACTTTCATGGCAGCAGAACCATGCCGCCCAGGGTCAGCCCGGCAGCGGTACCGATCAACATTACCGGCTGATTGGCCTTCAGCCTGTCGGTGATCGCCGCCTCGTGCAGCGCGGAAGGAATTGACGCCGCCACCTGGTTGCCCCGGTAACGATAGATATCCACCAACGCCTCTGGCGCTACATGCAGCCTTTTACGCATATGCTCCAGCGAGAGATGGCTGGCCTGGTGCGGGACCACGGTGGCAATTTGTGGCAAGGTGAGCCCTGCGGCGCTCAGCAAGCGCTCAAGGTAGCCTTCTATCAGCGCAGAAGCCTGGCGGAACAGCTGCTTGCCCTTCATATGGAACAGAAAATCGCTGTCGTTCATCCCGGCGCGCGGGTTACGGCGTGTGCCACCGGCGCGGATTTCACACAGATCGCTGCCTTCCGGATAGGTTTCCATCAGGTAGGACAAAATTCCGCTGCGCCCATCGCCGCGTTCCACAATGGCACAGGCGGCACCATCGCCAAAAATCAGTGAGGACTCTTCATCTTCCCAGTCGATACCGCGCGAGGCGATATCGGCGGAGACAATGGCAATTCGCCGGTAAACGCCTGTGTTGAGAAGCCCAGCCGCCACCTGCAATGCGCTAATAAAGCTGACGCAGCTGGTATTGATATCAAAACCTGCGGTACCTGAGGGTAAGCCAGCGATTTTAAGAATATGCGCGGCACTAAAGGGTAATGCCTGTACGGAAATAGCCGAGGCCGAGATCAACAGATCGATGGAGTCACGCGGGATAGCATGGCGAGCCAGCGCATCATCCAATGCGGCGACGGCCAGTTCGGCCTGGCTGGCCTGATTGCTGGCATGAAAGCGATGAATAATCCCCGAGCGTTTTTCTACATAGCCGACGGGTTTGTTCAATTGCCGATCCAACGCCGAAGATTCGATGCAGCCGGGAGGCAACGCCGCACCGGTCGCGATGATTTTCAGCGGCAGGACGGGGTGGGACAGGTTATCAATGGTCATAGGTGTTCAGTCTGCTTATCCCTAACTCGTTTGGCTTAGCATCCAGCGTAATTAATCAAACCATTTACGCTCTTTTGATCTAGCCCTTATTTAACATCAGCATAATGAAAATCCTAACAGGAAATTTTACTGATTGATTCCGTTCGCTTAACTAACCTGGTAAACCATGCCGTTAACCTAATGGCACAGCCTAGATCAACGCCGAAAAGAGATCTATAAGAATAAGCTGTTTGACCTGGTTCGGGGAGGCTAAGGCAGGCCAGAATCAAAGACTGAGTCAACGATAAAAGGGTGTTGGTTAAGCAGCAATACGAGGGAAATAGAACAGCGGCAACGTCCAAAGACCTTGCCGCTGGATAACGTGGGGAATTAACGGCGGTTACGTACCAACTGGTAGCGGCGAGTCAGATATTCCACCGGCACGCTCCAGATATGCACCAGGCGGCAGAACGGGAATATCAGGAACAGGGTCATGCCGAGCACGATATGGATCTTGAATATCAGTGCAACCCCTTCCAAATGTTGAGCTGCACCGCCATGGAAGGTCACCACCGCTTGCGCCCAGGCGACCAACTTCAGCATCTCGCTACCGTCCATGTGTTGAGCAGAGAACGGAATGGTCAACAGCCCCAGGCACACCTGAACGACCAGCAACGTCAGGATCAGGATATCCCCCACGCTACTGGTGGCGCGGATACGTGGGTTGGTCAAACGGCGCTTTAATAACAGCACACCGCCCACCAACATCATCACGCCACAGGCCCCACCGGCAAACATCGCCATTTTCTGTTTCACGGCGATCGGCAGGAAAGATTCATACATCCAGTGCGGCGTCAGCATACCGAGGAAGTGCCCGGCAAAAATGCCCAGAATGCCGATATGGAACAGGTTAGAGGCCAGCCGCATGCCCTTTTTATCCAGCATCTGGCTGGAGCCAGCACGCCAGGTGTATTGCCCGTAGTCGTAACGCAGCCAACTACCGATCAGGAAGATCGCTCCGGCGATATACGGATAGATATCGAAGAAGAAAAGCGTCAGAAAGTGCATGATTAGCGTCCTTTGGTTGCTGTGGTCATCGAGCCCACATCCAGATACTGTGGTGCTACCGCCCCAGCAAACCGCCGCTGGTGAGTAGCTTGCTGCGCCGAAGCACAGCCTTGCTCACCCAAAAACTTGATCTGTTCTTCTTCCCAGACGGCATCCAGTGCCTGTGGCGTGTCGTCACGTGTTTCACCGGCAACTTGTGGCTGCAAACTTTTGGCTGCAACGCCACTAGCAGACAACACCAGCAGCAGATCGAACAGTACCGCATACGGGCTTTGACGCTGTTGCAAGCGAGCCCCCAGCAGGGCCAGGATGGGGGCGATATCCTGCAATCCGCCCTGAGCTTCCTCTTTGTTGCGGTTAGCCAGATACTCCAGATACAGCGGCAGGAAGTCCGGCAGTTCGCGGCTGTCGATCTCCAGCCCGGCTTCGCGGTATTGCGCCATCAGATCGACCATAGCCTGGCCGCGATCGCGGGATTCACCGTGAACATGCTCAAACAACAACAGTGAAGTCGCACGGCCGCGATCGAACAGCTCGCAATACTCCGCCTGCACATCCAGCAACGGACGGGCACAGAAGCGGCGGATAAACAGAATCAACTGGGCGCTGTGATGCAAGTCCAGTTCACAGGCCGGTTCCAGGGCTTCCACCAGCTCTTGCTGATGGTCAAACAATTCCTGCTCAGGATAATCCAGCAGGCGGGCAATAATTCGCAGAGCGATCATGAGGCATCCTCCTTGCGCGGGGTTTTCTGCGTCACGTCGATGGCATCGATGCGGCGGCTGTTAAACAGGTTGAATTTGCTGTCGCTGCCGTGGCAACCGTCGCCAAAGCTGAAGCCACAGCCTTTGCTTTCCGGGAAGGCTTCGCGCGCCAGTTCACGGTGGCTGGAAGGCACGACGAAACGGTCTTCGTAGTTAGCGATCGCCAGATAGCGATACATCTCTTGCGCCTGCGCTTCTGTCAGCCCCACCTGCTCAAGCGCACTGGTGTCCACCACGCCGTCCACGGTTTCTGCCCGCTTGTAGTGGCGCATCGCCAACATCCGTTTTAGCGCCAACAGCACCGGAGCGGTATCCCCGGCGGTCAACAGATTCGCCAGATATTGCACCGGGATGCGCAGGCTTTCGACATCAGGCAGTATGCCGTTGTGGGCCAACTCACCGGCATCCGCAGCCGACTGGATCGGAGACAACGGCGGTACATACCACACCATCGGCAAAGTGCGATATTCCGGGTGCAGCGGCAGCGCCAGCTTCCAGTCCATCGCCATCTTGTAAACCGGCGACTGCTGTGCAGCCTCAATCACCCCTTGCGGGATACCGTCTTTCAACGCTTGCTCAATCACCGCCGGATCGTGCGGATCGAGGAAGATATCCATTTGGCTCTGATACAGAGCTTTATCGTTCTCTGTCGCGGCCGCTTGTTCAATGCGGTCGGCATCGTACAGCAGCACGCCGAGATAGCGGATACGCCCCACGCAGGTTTCCGAACAAACGGTCGGCTGGCCAGCCTCAATCCTTGGGTAGCAGAAGATGCACTTCTCGGATTTGCCGCTCTTCCAGTTGAAGTAGATTTTCTTGTACGGGCAGCCGGTCAGGCACATCCGCCAGCCACGGCATTTATCCTGATCGATCAGCACAATGCCGTCTTCGCCGCGTTTATAGATCGCACCGCTCGGACAAGTCGCCACACAGGCCGGGTTCAGGCAGTGCTCGCACAGGCGTGGCAGATACATCATGAAGGTGTTTTCGAACTGGCCGTACATCGCCTTCTGCATGTTATCGAAGTTTTTGTCTTTGGCACGTTTGTCGAACTCACCGCCGAGGATCTCTTCCCAGTTTGGGCCGCTTTCGATCTTGTTCATCCGCTGGCCGGTGATCAGCGAGCGCGGACGGGCGATCGGCTGATGCTTGCCCTGCGGGGCGGTATGCAGGTTCTGGTAGTCGTAATCGAACGGCTCGTAATAATCGTCCAGCGCGGGAACATCCGGGTTGGCAAAGATCTTCGACAGCAGGCCAATGCGGTTACCCATGCGCGGCTCCAGCTTGCCGTTGATTTTGCGTATCCAGCCGCCCTTCCATTTGTCCTGATCCTCCCAGGCGTTGGGATAGCCGATGCCCGGCTTGCTTTCCACGTTGTTGAACCAGGCATATTCCATGCCTTCGCGGCTGGTCCAGACGTTCTTACAGGTCACCGAACAGGTATGGCAACCGATGCACTTGTCCAGGTTGAGTACCATGCCAACTTGCGAACGAATTTTCATTTGGCTTTCTCCTGCTGGCTGCCCTGCGCGTAGTCGTTACCTTCGCCGTCTAACCAGTCGATATGGTCCATTTTGCGCACCACCACAAACTCATCGCGATTCGAGCCGACGGTGCCGTAGTAGTTAAAACCGTAGGCCAGCTGCGCATAGCCGCCGATCATATGGGTCGGTTTAGGACACACGCGGGTCACCGAGTTGTGGATCCCGCCGCGCTGGCTGGTGATTTCCGAGCCTGGAATGTTCACGATACGTTCCTGCGCGTGATACATCATGGTCATCCCCGAAGGAATACGCTGGCTGACCACCGCACGGGCGGTGAGCGCTCCGTTGGCGTTGAAGGCCTCGATCCAGTCGTTATCTTCAATGCCCAGATCTTTGGCATCGTCCTCACTCAGCCAGACGATTGGCCCGCCGCGTGACAGGGTCAGCATCAGCAGGTTGTCGCTGTAGGTGGAGTGGATGCCCCACTTCTGGTGCGGCGTCAGGAAGTTCAGTGCCTTCTCTTTGTTACCGTTTGGCTTTTTATTCAGCAACGGCTGCGCGGCACGGGTGTCGATCGGCGGGCGATAGACCAGCAGGCTTTCCCCGAACGCACGCATCCACTCGTGATCCTGATAAAGCTGCTGGCGGCCACTCAGGGTGCGCCATGGGATCAGCTCATGCACGTTGGTGTAGCAGGCGTTGTAAGAGACGTGTTCATCCTCCAGACCAGACCAGGTCGGGCTGGAGATGATCTTGCGCGGCTGGGCCTGAATATCGCGGAAACGGATCTTTTCGTCTTCCTTGTTCAGCGCCAGATGGGTGTGATCGCGCCCGGTGATGTTGCTCAGTGCCTGCCAGGCTTTCACCGCCACCTGCCCATTGGTTTCCGGTGCCAGCGAGAGGATCACTTCCGCCGCATCGATAGCACTTTCGATCTTAGGCCGCCCAACTGCCGGGCCTTCGGTCTTCACGTAGTTGAGCTTTTTCAGGAAGTCGACTTCGGTCTGGGTGTTCCAACTGATGCCCTTCCCCCCGTTGCCAAGCTTGTCCAGCAGCGGACCGAGCGAGGTAAAGCGCTCGTAGGTCGCGGGATAATCGCGTTCGACCACCATGATGTGTGGCGCGGTTTTACCCGGGATCAGCTCGCACTCGCCTTTCTTCCAGTCTTTCACGCCGTAGGGCTGCGCCAGTTCGGCGGCGGAGTCATGCTGGATCGGCAGCGTAACAATGTCGGTTTCCTGACCCAGATGGCCAACGCACACCTCGGAGAACGCTTTGGCGATCCCCTTGTAGATCTCCCAGTCGCTCTTGGAATCCCAGGCAGGATCGACAGCCGCAGACAACGGATGAATAAACGGATGCATGTCCGAGGTATTCATATCGTCTTTCTCGTACCAGGTGGCGGTAGGCAGCACGATGTCGGAATACAGGCAGGTGCTGGACATGCGGAAATCAAGCGTCACGACCAGATCCAACTTGCCTTCGCCGCCGTTATCCAACCACTCGACTTCCTGTGGTTTTACGCCGCCCTGCTGGCCCAAATCCTGGCCCTGGATGCCATTCTCGGTCCCCAGCAGGTATTTGAGCATGTATTCATGCCCCTTGCCGGAGGAGCCCAGCAGGTTGGAGCGCCAGACGAACAGGTTACGCGGGAAGTTCTGCGGGTTATCCGGCTGTTCGGCAGCAAAGCGAACGCTGCCCTGTTTCAGGCTCTCCACGGTGAAATCCAGCGGCGTCTGACCGGCCGCTTTGGCCTGAGCGGCCAGATGCAGCGGGTTAGTGTCCAGTTGCGGTGCCGATGGCAGCCACCCCATGCGCTCGGCACGCACGTTTAAATCGATCAGGCTGCCAGCAAACTGACTCTTGTCCGCCATCGGTGACAACAGCTCTTCGGTGCCGACCGTTTCGTAACGCCATTGGCTGGAGTGGTTGTAGAAGAACGAGGTGCTGTTCATATGGCGAGCCGGCCGTTGCCAATCCAGGCCAAAGGCCAGTGGCATCCAACCGGTTTGTGGGCGCAGCTTTTCCTGACCGACATAGTGTGCCCAGCCGCCGCCGCTTTGGCCAACGCAACCGCAGAAGATCAACATGTTGATCAGCCCGCGATAGGTCATGTCCATGTGATACCAGTGGTTGACACCGGCACCAACGATAATCATCGAGCGGCCGTGGGTTTTCTCGGCGTTTTCGGCAAACTCCCGCGCAATGCGGATGATGTTATGGCGTGAGACGCCGGTGATCTGTTCTGCCCAGGCTGGTGTATAGGCTTTGACTTCATCATAACCGTTGGCGCAGTTGGCATCATTCAGGCCACGATCCAGGCCGTAGTTAGCCAGCGTCAGATCGTAGACGCTGGTCACCAATGCCTGGCTGCCGTCCGCCAGTTGCAGGCGTTTTACCGGCAGTTTGTGCAGCAGGATGTCGTCCAACGCCACGCTGTTGAAATGCTCACTCTCGGCACCGCCAAAGTATGGGAAGCCAACGTCAACCACCTCATCATGGCTGCCTAGCAGGCTGAGTTGCAGCTCCACATCCTGCTGGGCTTTACCTTCACGCTGTTCCAGGTTCCATTTGCCCTTCTCACCCCAACGGAAACCGATAGAGCCCTGCGGCGCTACCAGTTCACCGCTGGTCTGATCCAGCGCGACGGTTTTCCACTCGGGGTTGTTTTCCTGGCCAAGGCCATCCACCAGGTCGGCGGCGCGCAGCAGGCGGCCAGCGGCGTAATAACCTTCGGTACGCGGCTCCAGCAACACCAGCATCGGCATATCGGTGTAGCGGCGTACATAGTCGCGGAAATAACCAACTTCACGATCCAGATGGAACTCTTTGAGCATCACGTGGCCCATCGCCAGCGCCATGGCGCTATCGGTACCCTGTTTCGGGTTAAGCCACTGGTCGCATAGCTTGGCCACTTCCGCGTAATCTGGCGTCACTGCGACGGTTTTGGTGCCCTTGTAGCGAACCTCGGTGAAGAAGTGGGCATCCGGAGTGCGCGTTTGCGGCACGTTGGAGCCCCAGGCAATGATATACGAGGAGTTGTACCAGTCGGCGGATTCCGGCACGTCGGTCTGCTCGCCCCAGGTCATCGGCGAGGCCGGTGGCAAATCGCAGTACCAGTCGTAGAAGCTCAAGCAGGTGCCACCAATCAGCGATAGGTAACGAGCCCCCGCCGCGTAAGACACCATCGACATCGCCGGGATCGGCGAGAAGCCGATAATACGATCCGGGCCAAAGGTCTTGGCGGTATAGACGTTGGAGGCAGCGATCAGTTCATTGACTTCCTGCCAGCTGGAGCGGACAAATCCACCGCGGCCACGAGCCACTTTGTAGCTTTTGGCTTTTTCCGGGTCGGAAACGATCGAACCCCAGGCATCAACCGGATCGCTATGCAAGGCTTTAGCCTCGCGCCATAGCTTGATGAGGCGTTTGCGCATCAGCGGATATTTCAGGCGGTTGGCGCTGTAGAGATACCAGGAATAGCTGGCACCGCGTGGGCAGCCACGGGGCTCATGGTTGGGCAAATCTGGACGGGTACGTGGATAATCAGTCTGCTGGGTTTCCCAGGTGACCAGGCCGTTTTTCACATAAATTTTCCAGCTACAGGAGCCGGTGCAGTTAACACCATGGGTGGAGCGCACCACTTTGTCGTGCTGCCAGCGGCTGCGGTAACCGTCTTCCCAATCGCGGTTGGTGTTTAGCGTTTGGCCATGGCCGCCAGAGAAAGGTTCGGCCAACTGCTTGAAGTAGCGGAACCGATCTAGAAATTTGCTCATCCGGAGTTCTCCTGAAGGCTCGTTACACTCGAATTTCAAGCCGCAGCTTGAAAGACGACGGGTATGTTGTTGTAAGAAGTTGCCAAGTGACATTGCTCAATCTGCGGCCAAGGCTACTGATGCTCTGCCGGGCGTAACTTGATTGCGATCAAGGGAATCAGTGAGGGAAAACGTGGGGAAAGGTGGAAATACCACTAAAGGATGATCGTTAAAAATAACGCTATCTAACTGTAATAAAACAAGAATAATAGATTTACAGGGATAAGCGCCTGGCGAACCTCCTGAAACGGAAATTTGGGGGTAGTGGCAGTAAAACGGATGTGTGAGCGAGCTTAATCGGGATAATCTTGCGCAGTTTAATACTTCTATCTTAAACAGCTTGGAGGGGGCTCCCTGCTATCGAGTGCGGCATTCAACCCGCATTTCATTTTCATTTCCCGCCAGATATACGCAGTTCAGCGCCTGGGGATTAACACCAGGGGAAGTGTCTAATGAAAAAGAAAGGACCATACGAGGGCTGTTGGGCTGCTCATACTGTATTGCAGGCCTGGTTCGGCTGCCCAATGCATAGGATAAAAGTGAAACCGTCAACAGTGCAATAAACGCCGCCAGATACTTCAATATTCTTCCCCACGGCGTTAGCGTGTTTCGCCTGGAATCAGCCAAAGCCGTTTCGCTTAATATCGGACTCATGAGGGAATAACCTTCCGACACCGTTGCATTTTCAATAATTTCATCGGCCATATGATTTAATTTACCCTCAGATAGATCACTATTGAAAGTTTCAGCATCATCATTCCCAGGAATAATCTCCGTAGCGACGGCAGATTCCCCTGTCGATATAAAGTTAAAAATCGTTTTATCTTCCACCTTATAACCAAGACGAGGAATGGTCCTGATGAGAGCATGTTCCGTGTCGCCAATTTTCTGGCGAATGGACTTAATCGTCTGATTTATTGTCGAGTCTGAGCAATAGGTGCCTTTCCAGATAGTCTCAATGATTTCTGAACGGCTCACCAACTCAGGCGACCGGTTAACCAGCAGGGAAAGGATCTGAAGCTCTTTCCAACGCAGGCGTGAACGCTGCCTGGAGGGGAGCAAAACATCAAAATTTATGATTTTTATTTCCTTTTCAGCGTCCACTTTTCATTTCCCTTATGAGTCCATAGCGTTCTCATTTGTATAGAAATATGAAAAAATGTTCAAGAATTTAAATATAAACTCAGTGAAATAGACTTAATTTATATTTCACCTATTTTTCATAACTTAGTGAAATCATGCAACCCATTGAGAAAAACCCATCCATCTCCTAGACAATGGATAATTCAGACATAAACACCCGCACCAAGGATTAGGGGTTTTCTTTTCTGATGACACAGTGGACATTAAGATTTCACAATAGATAAAAATGGAATCATCTTATCATTACTCAACAAAATAAAGGCTATATTAATATATACCCAAGAAATGCCAATTGTCGGTAATATTGCACAGTCTGGTTCTGGCAAGATAGCGATGAATTCACCGATTGGCTATCAGTGAAACAACCTGTAGGAATTGAGAAGCAAAACACTCCCCGGCAAGCGGGGAGTGTCAGATTACTGACAGGTAATGTTGCTGAATGGGTAAGCGTCGCACATGTTCGACCGAAGGGGTGCGCAGCCCGCCTCCGCTTAACCAAACTAGCGTGAAACCTTTTTACGGCCGTAAACGCCCCAGGTCACCACGACACACAGAATATAAAACACCAGGAAGATCTTCATCGCCCCAGCCGGTGAGCCAGTCAACGCCAGCGAAGTACCAAACGCCTTGGGAATAAAGAACCCCCCTGCCGCACCAATCGCCGAGATAAAGCCCAAAGCCGCAGCCGAATCGGTTACTGCCTCGCGCTGTGCCAACTCATCGCTTCCTCCTTCGGCTTTCACTCTGTCCACGGTGATTTTACGGAATATCACGGCGATCATCTGGAAGGTCGAGCCGCTGCCCAACCCGGCGGTGAGGAACAGCACCATAAACACGCCATAGAAGGCCATAAATGAACCCTGATGATCGCTACCCGGCAAGGTCATGAACAGCAAGGCAGCGAAAATAGCCATGACGATAAAGTTCAGCAGCGTCACACGAATACCGCCAAAGCGATCGGAAAGCGCCCCACCCACGGGACGAGCCAGCGCCCCAAGGAACGGCCCGAAGAAGGCATAATGCAGGATCACCACGTCCGGAAACTGGGTTTTCGCCAGCATGGCAAAACCGGCAGAGAAACCAATGAAGGAACCAAAAGTTGCCAGATACAGCAGGCTCAAAACCCACAGATGCCCCCGTTTGAGTACCGGCAACTGTTGGCGCAAAGAAGCCTTTGAGGCGGCCAAATCGTTCATACCGAACCAGGCTGCCAGCGTTGCCACCAGCAGGAAAGGCACCCAAATCCAGGCGGCGTTTTCCAACCACAACTGGCTGCCGTCTGGCTGTGTCTGCCCAGTGCCACCCAGGAAGCCAAACATGGCGAGCGAGATGGCTAACGGAGCCACCAGTTGCATCACGCTGACACCCAGATTTCCCAGACCGCCATTCAGCCCCAACGCGCCACCCTGCTTAGCCTTCGGGAAGAAGAAGCTGATGTTCGCCATGCTGGAGGCAAAGTTGGCCCCAGCAAACCCACACAACAGCGCAATAATGATAAATACGTTGAATGAAGTGGTCGGATCCTGCACCGCATAGCCCAGCCACAGGCAAGGCACCAGCAGGAAACAGGTGCTGATGGCTGTCCAACGGCGGCCACCAAACATCGGGATCACGAAGGAATACGGCACGCGCAGGATCGCGCCGGAAACCGAAGGCAATGCGGTCAACAGAAACAGCTGATCGGTGGTGAAGTTAAAACCCACCTTGTTCAGATTAACCGCCACGGCGCTGAACAGCATCCATACGCAGAAGGCGAGCAACAGGCAGGGTATGGAGATCCACAGGTTGCGGCGGGCAATGCGGTGCCCACTCTGCTGCCAGAATTCGCTGTTCTCAGGTTGCCAGTCCTGAATAACCGCACCCGTTTTTTTTGCTAAAGGCGTTGCAGATTGCGACATAATAACCTCAGAAACACGGTGATAACTGCGCACACCCTAGTTGATCCCCTCAAACGGTAAAGTTGACGCAAATCAATGAGCAAGCAGGTAGCTCATGGCGGAAAAACCTCATGCATCCCTTAGTGAGTAGCCAATCAAGGCTAGCTAATCTATTGGTATTCAGCAGGTTATACCACAGTAGTGAGAAAGGTTTGGCAATGGCTCAGGCTGCAGGAAACTAAGGGGTACTTCGTTAGGGGTATGGGGTTACGCCGGGGGATGAGGAAAAATGGCTGCTATTGACGTAATTTGGCGGCCGGAGTTGCAGGTATCTCCTCTCTGGTTTCTGCTGCTCTATGGGAGATGCGTATTCGATGAAACGCTTGCTGGCTCCGCTTTCCATCGTTAACCAGGTTGCCCTGTTAATGCTACTGTTGGGAGTGCTGGGTATCGCCGGAATGAGTATTTCCGCCTGGATGTCACAAAGCATTCAGGGCAATGCCCATGCCATCAACAAAGCAGGCTCCCTAAGGATGCAGAGCTACCGTCTGCTCTCCCAGGTTCCTCTGGATGCCCACAGTGACCTCCTGATGCAGGGACTGGATCAGGATGAAACCAGCCGCGACTTGCAGCAGGCGCTGGAGCGCGAAGGGTTAACCCCACAGTTGCTGACGCTGCGTGACTATTGGCTAAACCAGTTGCAACCAAGGCTGCGCCAAGCACAACGCCCCGCCGATGCGGCCCCCCAAGTGGCCCATTTTGTCAGCCTGTTGGACAAGCTGGTTTCCGATATCGATCATCAAACCGAACGGCGCTTGTTGATGGTGACGCTGGTTCAGGGGGGATTTATCGCCCTGACGCTGTTGCTGCTGGTCGGCACCATCTGTTATCTACGCCGCCGTTTGCTGCACCCTTGGCGTCAATTGGTGGCATTGGCACTGGCGGTTGGCCGCGGTGATTTCAGCCACCGCTTTGCCCAACGTGGGCATCAGGACGAAATGTCTTCCCTCGGCGCTGCGCTTAACACCATGTCCGACGAGCTTGCCACCATCTATGCCAGGCTGGAGCAACGTGTCGCAGAAAAGACCGCCGACCTGCAACAGAAAAATCAGGTGCTGGGCTTTCTGTATCGCACCAGCCGCCAGTTACACACCAGCGAGCCGATCTGTAGCCGCCTGACGCCGATCCTCAACCAGTTGCAAACGCTGACGCCGCTACACAGCATCCAGGTACGGCTGTATGAAAACAACAGCCAGGAACAGTTTCTGCAATTAAGCGGTAACCAGCCGTTGAGGCCGGAGTATTGCCATAATCCGGTCTGTAGCGCCTGCTTAAGCGAACATCAGCCGCATAGTCAGGGCCATCCTTCTCTTAGCTGGAGCCTGAGTGACCAACTGGGCAATTATGGCATCGTCGTCGCTCAACATGATCCAGAACAACGGCTAAGCGATGAGCAATGTCAGTTGATGAATACCCTGATGGAGCAGTTGACCAGCGTATTGGCGATAGAACGCCAGGTTGACCACCAGCAGCAGTTGATGTTGATGGAGGAGCGGGCCGCGATTGCCCGCGAGTTACACGACTCCATCGCTCAATCCCTCACCTGCCTGAAAATGCAGACCAGTTGCCTGCAAATGCAGGGGGGCGAACTTCCTCCGGCCAGCCTGGCGCTGGTGCAACAGATGCGTGAAGAGATCAGTGCCGCCTATCGCCAGTTACGCGAGCTGTTAACCACCTTCCGCCTGCGATTGACCGAACCTGGTCTGCTGGCGGCACTACAGTCTACGGTGCAAGAATTCAATCAGCGGCTGGGGATCACCATCGAACTCGATTATCAGTTAGGCCCACGTAGCGTACCGGCCTATCAGGCGATCCACCTGCTGCAGATCGCGCGTGAGGCATTGAGTAATATTCACCAACACGCGCAGGCCAGCCAGGTCACGATTCGGGTGATAAACCTTAAGGGGGAAGTCACCCTAAGCGTCAGCGACAATGGCCGCGGCCTGCCAGATATCAGCGAACGGCCCGATCACTACGGCCTGATCATCATGCGCGATCGCGCCAAAAGCCTGCACGGCCAGTGCGAAATCTTGCCATGCAGCGGCGGCGGCACCGAAGTACGGGTGACGTTCCGTCCGGATAACTCTGCTATCGAATAAGGAAATATTATGACGACCGAAGAAGCTGCCACCATACTGCTGATTGACGATCACCCCATGTTGCGTAACGGCGTCAAGCAGTTGATTAGCATGGATCCGCGGCTACAAGTCATCGCCGAAGCCAGCAATGGCGAACAAGGGGTGGAGCTGGCTGAGCTGCACGATCCCGACCTGATCCTGTTGGATCTGAACATGCCCGGAATGAACGGCCTGGCAACGCTGGATCGCCTGCGCCAAATCGCCCTTTCCGGCCGCGTGGTGGTGTTCAGCGTCTCCAACCATGAAGACGATGTGGTTAGCGCACTAAAACGCGGTGCCGATGGCTATCTCTTGAAAGATATGGAACCAGAGGAACTGCTCAAGGCGCTGCATCAGGCGGCGGCAGGGCAAATGGTACTGAGCGAAGCATTGACGCCAGTGCTGGCGGCCAGCCTGCGGGAAAACCGCCCGGCGGTAGAACGCGACATCCAGCAGTTAACCCCGCGCGAGCGGGATATCCTCAAGCTGATCGCGCAGGGCCTGCCAAACAAGCTGATCGCCCGTAAACTGACCATCACCGAGAGTACCGTCAAGGTGCACGTGAAACACCTGCTGAAGAAGATGAAACTGAAATCCCGCGTAGAAGCCGCCGTTTGGGTGTTGGGCAATAAGAAAGATTAGTTACCCTGTGGGTGCAACGGCCCGGTAACCGCAGGGATTGCCGGTGGCTGCAGGGTTTGCGGCGGCGGTAACCCAGGCTCCCCTTCAATAGACAAGCTCAGGGGAGCGGTAACCTGTAGCGTGATCCAGTTCGAGGTGGCTTTCTGCTGCTTTTCATCCTCAAGGGTGACGGACAGTTGGTAGTGATTGCTGGCCCCTGGCGTCTCATCCCACGCGGGCACCGTCAAGGTCCATCCCTGCGGATCGTTGATATTCGCCGGCGGCGTCAAGCTGACAGCCTGAGTATCCCCTTGCCAGTTGACCGCGGTGATCTTATTGGCCGCTTTGATTTCCAGCACCAGCGGCAGGGTTTCCCCTGGATTCAGGCTCCATGACGGCGTCGCCAGAAACACCTGCAACGTTTTGCTTTCGCGGAACTCCAGCACCGGCACATTATTACGTTCAATGCTGTCATAGCGGCTACCGCGCAATGATTTTGCCTGTTCCACGTAATACGGAGAAATCTGTTTGATCAGCGGTACGCCAAGGCGGTAGGTCATGGCCAGCTCGACCTTGTCCTGGGTGTCGCCCACATTATCCAGTTTGTGCAAGGCTTTGACCGTGACCAACGGGACCGGCGTATAGTTGAGCCCCACCTGCATAGCGCTAGGATCGGTTTGTTTGTTGCCATTGCCTAGCAGATCGACGCTGTCGCCACGATACTGTTCAAAGCTGAGTGAGGCCCCAAGCTGGTGGTAAAACGGCAGATAACCTTGCGTGGTAATGTCGTAGCCACGCGCCGGACGGCCGAGAAAGACGGCACTATTTGCCTGTGGAGAATATGACGACAGCGGGTGGTAATAGTTGGCCGACAAGCGTAGATAGTCCCCCCAGGCTTCGGCACCGATGCTGCCACGGTTGCGCTGATTCTGGAAATCAGTGTCGAGCACGGAGTTGTAGCCCAGCAGCCAATCCCCCACCATCCAGCGCTGCCCCAGGCCAAAATTACCCTGTGAACCGTTGGCCTTTTGCAGATAACCCACCTGGCTGTAGGTCAACAAACCTTCAACGTCATAGAGCGGGCTGAACAACTGACCGCTGCTGCCGGTAAAATCCCCTTCAGGTGTGACCGCGAGCGACAGTTTAGCGGTGCCAAGTGGTGAAAGCAGCTCTTCGCTCTCTTGCTGTAGGGTCGAGGTGGCTTGGTTGGCCAGGTAGTCTTTTGCATCGGCACGTGCCCGCTCGCTGGATATCTGGTTAAGATTCTGCTCAGCCAGCTTTTTCGCCCGCGTTGCCCACTCTTTTTCTTTTTCGGCATCGTTGACGCCAGCGCTGCCCAGCTCCGGTAGCTCTTGCGCCGGAGATGCTTGCGTCTTGACCTCACTGACTACTGCCGCTGGCTTTTCTACCGAAGTTACGGCCGCAGGCACTTGCGCAGGGATGTCCGCCGCATTTGCCACCGCCGGTGGGGCAATGGTCTGGGCCTCTGCGGGTGGTGGTGCTATTGCCTTGGCTTCTGCTTCTGCTGCAGGTGCTACTGCCTGAACTTCTGCTACCGCCGCCGGTGGTACTACCGTCTGGGTTTCTACTGTTGCTGTCGGTGGCGCTTTAGCCAGATCGTCAATCACGCTCGTCCCGATAGAGGGAGCTTCCACCGTGGACTCAGCTTCGCTTTTCGCTGCAACGGATGCCTCTGCCTGGGCGCCAGCCACGCCAGCTCCTGCCGGGGGAGCTTCCGCCTGGGCGTTAAACATCATCACCGGTAAAGCTAATAACCCGAGTAAGCGCGTGCTGGATAACAACTGTGACATCTTTTGCTGAATAACCTTGGTCATAACCACGTTTGCCCTTCGTCTTCCTTGCCGCATGGCAAACTCACCTCGTTGGCGCTACCGTTCCGGCCGGTAGAAAAAAACTGTCGCACAGCATAATGCAACCTGAGGCCATAGGGTAAGCGATCGGCAAAAAGAAGCCATCGGAAAAAGCTGTAATCGAGGCTTTCAACCAAGGGGTATTACCCGCGATAAAAAAGACGTCCGAACAGCACATTCCACCATTGGGGCAAACGTGCTGCACGGACGCCTGTTGAAATTCATCACGGATATTCAATGTTTCCGCGTTTTAAAGTAAGCAGTTGGCATGCCAGTTTGCCAAGCTACAGATTTTAGAAGGTTATTGCCGTGCAATCTGTAATCCACCCCTCACTATTGCACAGTCATATGGCGCGTTTGCACCATTCCAGCGCATTACAGCCTCAGATCTGATAGTCGATAACCGGTTCCAACTGATCGGAGAACACTTTCTCTTTAATTTCCGTGAGCGACAAAGTGGGATTACATAGCTGGATAAACTGCCAGGTGTAGTTACGTTGTAACTGACCGCGTTTCAGGCCCAACCAGACGGTATTAGGCTCAAACAAATGTTCGGCATTGAGGCTCACCAACCCACGATCGCGCTCTTTTTCAAACGACATATCTGCCAGAATGCCCACACCCAGCCCCAACTCAACATAGGTTTTGATAACGTCAGAATCCTGGGCGCTTAGCGCGATATCCGGCGTCAGCCCCGCAGCTTTAAATGCCGCATCCAGCCGTGAGCGCCCGGTGATCCCCTGGCGGTAGGTAATCAACGGTAACGTACTGAGCATTTCCAACGTGACCAGCGGCTGGCGTGTCAACTCGTGGCCTTCCGGAACCAGGATCGCATGGTTCCAGCGGTAATAGGGAAAAGCAGCCAATGACTCTTCGCTCATCAGGCGTTCACTGGCGATACCGATATCCGCTTCGCCGCAGGCCAGCATGGCGGCAATCTCCTCCGGGCTCCCCTGATTAAGCACCACGCGCACCTGCGGATACAGCGCCCGAAACTCCTTAATCACCCCCGGTAGGCTGTAGCGGGCCTGGGTATGTGTAGTGGCAATATGGAGTTGCCCCGCATCTTTACTGCTGAACACATCGGCCAGACGGCGGATATTATTGGCATCATTGAGGATACGCTCCGCAACCACCAACAGCTCTTTGCCTGGTTCAGTCATGCCTAATAACCGTTTGCCACGGCGGATAAATATCTCTATCCCCAGCTCTTCTTCCAGCTCACGAATATGACGGCTAACCCCAGACTGTGAGGTAAATAACGCATTCGCGACGTCAGTCAGGTTGTAGTTGCAACGCGCTGACTCACGAATGATTTTTAATTGCTGAAAATTCATTCCGTCTCCTTCTCTCCCCAAAACCGTTAACAATATTGATACGGAGTCTGCGCAGACAGAACAAATAAGGAATAATCTTTACTTATAGCTTTTCATGCTAAGTGCATTTTTTATCATTAAAAATTCATCACTGCTTTTCTTAAAATTATAAATGGCTTTAAAATTAACAAGATAAATAACCATCTTGTTATTATGGTTAAATAACTTATGCAGCAAAAAGTTATTACCTAGAGAGATAAGATATATCAACGCGAGAGTTGTTGAAGCCTTTGGGGCGCGCAATACGACGCCCCGGCGGTAACTGAGGGTCAGGCCGTGGCTTCTCCACCTATTGGCCCTGAGGTGTTTTGTTGCAGCCACTGACGGACATAGCCGACCAGATCGCCGATGCAGTCATCCTTCATGCCGTGATTTTTCAGCTCGTTGTCCAAGGCAAACAGATACTGCGCATTGGTGCCCAACGGGCCGCTGGCGCTAGCGATCAGCGGAGCGATCACCTGATGGCTGGTATCCGCTTCAAATAGCGGATGCTGCGGGTTCATCACAAACACCAAGGCGGTAACGACGCTGCCGTCGTCCAGCGTCAGCTCACACCAGGTTGGCAGATAACAACCGGTGATCATCTCACGCTTCCACAGTAGTTCCAGCTCTTCACGCAGCTTATCTTCCGGCAAGCGGAAAGCCAGACCGGTGGTTTGCCCCCCTTCCTGCAGAGCAAGCATGCGCCCTGGTTGATGTAGCGTGCCACGCCCGGCGGTCAAACGCAGGCAAAATGCCCGATGCCAGCCTTGCAGCGTCGCCGGGCGCACCTCTTCGGATTCAAATACCGGGTTCCACATCAGTGAACCATAGCCAAAAACCCATACCGAGCTATTATCCGGCCGTCTGGAGAGCGTACATGTCAGTGAGGCCGAGCGCTGTTCCGGTGTCAGCAACAGCGACTCTTCGATCGTGCCGAATGCCGTTTTGCAGTCTGCTTTTTGCAGAAAATCTCGAGTTAACACCTAATACAACCTCCTGGGAATAGGATTGCCCTAAACCATTCGCCACTGTGTATGCAATTTCTTTTTTGGGATTCGGGGCGGGTTTATTTCCACCGCCCAGCAAAAAATATATACCCTATGGATTTCAAGTTGCAGCTAGGCAACAAGCTTACTCATTCCCAGGAGCTTACTTTTGGGTAAGTGACTGGGGTGGGTAAGTGCAGATAACAACGCTGCAACTTGAAAGACGACGGGTATAAATGACCATATTCTTTTCTGACCTTTCAATCAAGTTTCCAAGCATATTTAATGTGAAAAAGTATTTGTACCCAGAAGCAATAATAATTATAGACGTAAAACTTTACTCTTCCCCTGCGTTTTGTTAACAGAGCTCAGCGTTTTAACCGCAAAAAAATACAATCCGGGCGGATCACGCCGCTTGGCCTGATGCGCCATACCAACCAGCAAACAATTCTCATTATCAAATGGCGTGATATACTAGCCGCAGAATGATAAAGGAGAGTCCTGTGACAACCGAAACCCCACGCAGCCGCGCCCCCTATTTGATCGAAGTTGCCCGTTTACGCGACATCACGCCGCACCTGCGCCGTATCACCTTCAGCGCGCCAGACCTGCGTTTTTACCCTGCTGAAGCCGCTGCCGCACATATCAAGGTGTTCTTACCGCTCGCAGGCCAAACGCAGCCAGACCTGCCCACGCTCACCGAGAAGGGCCCGGTGTGGGCCGCCGATGCCGTACGCCCGCTAATTCGCACCTACTCTATTCGAGCCGTTCGCCCGCAACAGGGTGAGATTGATATTGAGTTTGCCCTGCACGACCACAGCGGGCCAGCGGTGAACTTTGCACGTCAGGCCAAGCCGGGGGATAAAATTGGTATCAGCAACCCTGGCGGCCCCAAGCCAATGTTGCCAGAAGCCGACTTTTACTGCCTGGCAGGCGATCCTTCATCGTTACCGGCCATCGCCGCACTGCTGGAAAACCTGCCTGCACGTAGCGAAGGCCACGCTTTTATCCGTGTCGATACCCCTGCGGACGTTATCGATCTGCAAAAACCTGCCGGTGTTGAGCTAAGCTGGATCATTGGTGGCACGGAGAAAACGGCCGATCTCATCACGCAATTCTGCGCCTTGCCGCTGCCACAAAGCGGCACCCAGTTCTGGCTGGCAGGTGAGGATCGCTTGGTGGTCGAACTGCGTCGTTACCTGCGTCGGGAGTGCCAATGTGAGCGTAATCAGCTTTATGCGGTGCCTTACTGGCGTGAAGGGTTAAATGAGGAGGGTTACCACCAGAAAAGGCACGATATCATGGATAACATTGACTCCTGATCGCCATTATCTGCCTTATTTTCCGTTGAAAATGCCGGTTAAGCCCCATTTATAGGCGTTTAACAAGTAATGTCTGGTGTTTAACGTAAAAGTAAGTAAAAAAAACCGCATCAAATGCGGTTTTTTTGTTACTCTTATCGCATAAAGCAAAGTTTTGCTTTCTAAAAACTAAACACAACATCACATTATTACTCAGCGTCATGCGCAGAGTGTATCCTATTATTATTAACAACTTTCTGGATACGCTGACCCTAACTGCAGGTGAACAGCGATGACGGGCCACGCAGTTTGAGAAGGAGATGTACCGTAATGAAGTCGCACAACGATCCTGGCCGATCCAAATCTCGCCACACAGAGTATTCCCTGATTTTCCCTATCGCCGCGCTGGTTGTGCTCAACTTGTGGAGCGGTACCAGTAGTTTCCCACTGATCGTAGCCATCAACATTATTGCCCTGGTCGGTATCCTCAGCAGTGCTTTCAGCGTGGTACGCCATGCAGACGTACTGGCCCACCGCTTGGGTGAACCCTACGGATCGCTGATCCTCAGCCTTTCAGTAGTAATCCTGGAAGTGAGCCTGATTTCTGCCCTGATGGCAACCGGCGACGCGGCCCCGGCCCTGATGCGTGACACACTGTATTCAATCATCATGATTGTGACTGCCGGACTGGTTGGGGTTGCCCTGCTGCTCGGCGGGCGCAAGTTTGCTACCCAGTACGTTAACCTGGGCGGTATCAAACAGTACCTGATGGCGATCCTCCCACTGGCGGTCATCGTGCTGGTGTTGCCAAGCGCCTTGCCTGGGGGCAACTTCAGCGTGGGCCAGTCACTGCTGGTTGCGGCCATCTCAGCGGCGATGTACGGCGTATTTCTGCTGATCCAGACCAAGACCCACCAGAGCCTGTTTGTTTATGAACATGAAGATGACGATGGCGACCCGCACCACGGTAAACCCTCGTCCCACAGCAGCCTGTGGCATGCTGCCTGGTTGATCGTGCATCTGGTCGCGGTAATTGCCGTAACCAAATTCAACGCCAACCCGCTGGAGGGCTTGCTCACCAAGCTGAACGCACCAACCCAGTTCACCGGTTTCCTGGTTGCGTTGCTTATCCTGTCCCCGGAAGGGTTGGGCGCTCTGCGTGCGGTGTTGAACAATCAGGTACAGCGCGCCATGAACCTGTTCTTCGGCTCGGTGCTGGCCACCATTTCACTGACGGTGCCAGCGGTAACGATTATTGCCACCCTGACTGGCCAGACGCTAATCTTCGGCCTGCAGCCACCGCATATGGTCGTAATGCTGACGGTGTTGATATTGTGCCATATCTCGTTCTCTACCGGCAGAACCAACGTGTTGAACGGCACCGCGCACCTGGCGCTGTTTGCCGCTTACATGATGACGATATTTGCCTGATACCAAGCGGTTGCAAAACATCAGCGGGGCGCATTATTTGCGCCCCGTTCTATTTAAAATGCGAAGAAAATCAGTGCGGCGATCCCGCCAAACAGCAGCCATTTGATAATGTAATAGCCCGTCTTGTTCCAGGCTTTTAATCGCTTGCCAACCTTACGCACGGCATAGATATATTTGAACAGCCGATTAACGCCGCCGGTACGATCGCCCTCTTCATTCGGTGCTGTCGCAGCACTCATCAAATTACGCCCCAACCAGTGATTCACCGCCTGCGCCCAACGGTAACGCATTGGCCGTTCGATGTCGCAAAACAGGATCAAACGGTTTTCCCCGCTCTGATTTTCGGCATAGTGCAGATAGGTTTCATCGAACATCACCCCTTCGCCGTCACGCCAGCTGTAACGTTCGCCATCCACTTCGATAAAGCAGCGGTCATCATTCGGCGTGATCAAGCCAAGATGATAGCGCAGCGAACCGGCATAAGGGTCGCGGTGGCGTGGCAAACGGCTGCCATGGGGTAATTCGGCAAACATCGCGGCCTTCACCGAAGGCAGGCTGCGTAACAGCGCAGTGGTTTGCGGGCATAACGCCATTGCCGAAGGATGGTTATCCTCATACCACTTCAGGTAAAAGCGCTTCCAGCCGGTTTTGAAGAAGGAGTTGAATCCGGCGTCGTTAAACTTGTCCGACGCTTTGATTTGCTGGATCTCCATCAATTGCTTCCCTTCTTCACGAATGGTCTGCCAGTTGTCACGCAGGATAATAAGATCGGGAAACTGCTCCGGTTGCAGGTAAGGCGTGGTCGGCACCCGTGAGAACAGGTACATAAATACGTTCAGCGGTGCGGTAAAGGTGGAATGGTCGGAAAGCTGACGCCAAAAAGGATAGCGAACACGGCCACGATAATGAATGTAAATAACGCACAAAATTAATAAAATCAGAATGATATATTTCATGATGACTTCAGAACCCCAAAATACGACCATGAGTATGCCGAGCACGGCACACCACCCAACGATTCCCTATCCCGTTAAGCTCGGTTTAACGGTCGGAAGATACCAATAGTTAACGTTATTGAAACTAAAATTCTATACAAAAAGCCGCAAAAATTTACACAAAGCTTAAACGAGAATGGGATTTACGCTAGGGAAGGATCGAACGATTTATCAGAGTCGGATTGGGGGGAGTAAATGAACACACGGGGAGAAATACCGGATTGTCGGTCAGGCAATCGAGCTTCCCCTCACCCCAACCCTCTCCCGCAGGGAGAGGGAGCTGATCCAGAGCCGTAGTCAGGTATAGAAGACAGTCTGTAGCTTATTCACGCAAGGGATTGATACGGTGCTGTATTTAGTTATAGGAAGCCATCTGCAGCTTATTCACGTAAGGGATTGATACGGTGCTGTATTTAGTTATAGGAAGCCATCTGCAGCTTATTCACGAAGGAAATCGGTACGGTGTTGTAAACCGGTAAAGCGGCCAATTGGTAGCACGGCCAGTCCCCTCTCCCTGTGGGAGAGGGTTCGGGTGAGGGGACGATCGCCGTAGCCAATGCCCCACCCCTTTCTAGCAAATCACTTCCCCTTGCCAAGGTTATCGGCAAAAACCCGCTGCCGTATCTTGCTGACATCGACATCACCAATATAGCGCGCAATCCCGGCATAATATTTTTCATGATAGCCATGCTCCGGCTTTCTCAATTCGGCCAGCACCGCAGGCTTATCCGCATTTTCAAACACCAGGCGATACATTGCCACCACTAGCCCGGTACGATCGCTGCCGTGCCAGCAGTGAACCAACACCGGTTTCAGGGCAAAACGAATTTCTCTGAGCGCCGTCACCACGATGTCGTCATTAATTACGGCGGCATTGATCGCCACCCGGCGCAGAAGCAAGCCTGTGCCTCTCGCTTCGCTGTCGTCGTCATGCCACTGGCGTAAACTGAGTACGGTTTTGATGCCCTGCTGCTCGAGCGTTTGCATCTGGGCAGCGGAGGGCTGAGAGGAGCGGTAGAGTTCTGGCGAGACCTGATGGTAGTTCTCTGGGGTCGTGGCATTTACCGAGGCAGTAAAACTCCCCACCAGCAGCATCGCGCCCAGTAACCACGTTTTCCCTACGCTGGGCCGCCAACACTGAATATCGTCCATAATAGTATTCCTTAGTGATCCTGCGATTTATTGTACTCAAATTGGCCGCAATGGCGCAGCTTTATTGATGTAGGCTACTGGCACTTGCAGCCAACAAAAAGGCCACCGAAGTGGCCTTTTGCAAGCTTTCAGACAAATTAATCGTAAGCATTAAGCGTGCGTTGGCACAAGGCAGAGCGCACACAGTCCTGTTTGTCGAAACGAATAATGCCGACCATCTCGTCCTCTTCGAAGCGCTCCAGCGCGTCGCTAAGGCCGGATTTCACGCCGCGTGGCAAATCGCACTGGGTAATATCGCCGTTCACGATCACCGTGACGTTCTCACCCAGACGGGTCAAAAACATCTTCATCTGGCTGGCCGTCACGTTCTGGGCCTCGTCCAGGATGACTACCGCATTTTCGAAGGTACGCCCGCGCATATAGGCGAAAGGAGCTATCTCTACCTTGCCAATTTCCGGGCGCAGGCAGTATTGCAAGAACGACGATCCTAAACGGCGTAGCAGAATGTCATACACCGGCCGGAAATAAGGGGCGAACTTCTCAGAGATATCCCCCGGCAAAAAGCCGAGATCTTCATCCGCCTGCAGAACCGGACGAGTGACGATAATCCGATCCACCTCTTTATGTATCAGGGCTTCAGCTGCCTTGGCTGCACTGATGAAGGTTTTACCGCAACCGGCCTCACCCGTAGCAAATATCAACAGCTTGTTTTCTATGGCTGATAAGTAATGACCTTGAGCTTCGGTTCTAGCCTCGATGGTAGAAGTATCCCGGCTGTCACGAGCCATGCCGATAGATTCCACACCACCCATTTGTACCAGCGAGGTCACGCTTTCTTCTTCACGCTGGCGATGACTACGAGCGTCACGACGAATGACGCGTTTGGCTTCACGACGTGCTTTGATCACTGCTTTCTGTCTTCCCATAGTGGCACCTTACAGTTTGTTTCACCTACCGCAGGGCAGCAAACACCGAGCGATTATGTTACACACGTATTAGGTTGTGGCCCCCTTTAAAGCCATTGAATGACGTGAACACCTAGCCGCCAACGGGCGCGGCTCTTTTTCACAGAACAACGAGATTGGTACAAAACAGGAGTGTGTGTTAGCCGGATTAATGCGAAAGGAAAGCCAAGAGTCGGTCAGAAATTGAGAGTCGTAGAGAGAGCCCTCGTTACAACGAGAAATCAGGGAAGGTATGTTATTTGTTGTTTGTAGCCCAACCAAGGACTTTACCATTAGCGATCCCCGCAGTGATATTTACAGCATTGAGCTGTGCACCGTGTGAAAACTACCGCCAGATGATTACAGTATAATGACATTCAACCGCACCGCGTTGCTAAAATGTAAAAAAATTTAATATTTTTTGTTTTAACTCGCTGCAATACCACTATATCAAAGCGAAAGCGACTTGGCATTAATTTATTTTATTGTTAAATATCAATTAATTGATATTAATCCCGGCGAATGACATTTAGGTTGCCGGATTAAAAATTGAGCACATAAAAAAGCGCAGCCTTTGCGCTGCGCTTCTCTGTTTTGCTGAAAAACTTAGCTGTTCAAGCCTGCAGCAAGCCGCTGGCCAAATAATCGCCACGGGTCTTGACGCCCGGTAACACAAAGAAATAGCCGCCACCGATAGGCTTGACGTATTCCTCCAGCGCTTCACCATTCAAACGTTTCTGCACCGTCAGGAAGCCCTGCTCCAAGTCGGCCTGATAACAGACAAACAGCAGGCCCATCTCCAGTTGCCCCGAATTGGAAACGCCCAGCGAATAACTGTAACCACGGCGCAGCATCAGGCTGCTCTGGGTTTGCGGTGTGCGCGGGTTGGCCAGCCGAATATGGGCATCCAGGGGGATCTGCTTACCTTCCGGATCCTTGGCATAGTCCGGTTCGTCATGCTCGTGCTTCATCCCCAACGGCGCACCGCTGTGTTTTTCACGGCCAAAGATGGTTTGCTGTTCCTGCAATGGCGTACGATCCCAAAATTCGACGTGGAAGCGAATGATACGCGCGGCCTGATAACTACCGCCAACGGCCCAGGCAGGTTCCCCCGCTTTATCACCGACCCACACTACCTTATCCATTAACGGCTTATCGCTGGTTTTTGGATTGGCGGTGCCGTCTTTGAAGCCCAGCAGGTTAATCGGCGTCTCTTTGCCCCGGCTGCGGGCCGAGTGTGCCGAGATAAAACCTTCCCGCTTCCAACGCACGCTGAGCAAGTCTGGTGAATGCTTGATGATATCGCGCAGCGCGTGGATCACCGTTTCATTGGTATTGGCACAAATTTGCAGCAGCAAGTCACCATGACACAGGGCAGCATCAAGTGAATCGTTGGGGAAACGCGTCATGGTTTGCAGGTGCAGCGGCTTCTGCGCCTGCAAGCCAAAGCGCTCATCAAACAGCGAGGTGCCAACGGAAACGGTGATGGTCAGGTTATCGGGGTAGATTTCCGGCCCCATGATACCCGAATCCATTGGTGGCAGTTTGGGATCGACCTCCGGAGCCCTACCGCCGCTGGTGAGGAACGCGATACGGCTGGTCAACAGACGAAATAGCCGTTCCAGATCCTGCTTATTGGTCGCCAGCACGTCGAAAGCCACCAGCATCATGGCCGCCTGTTGTGGCGTCAAGATACCGGATTGATGCTGGCCGTAGAACGGTTGTTTTTGCCAGCGTTCGTCCTGCGAGGTAGCCAGCGGCTCTTCTGCAGCCCGTGCCAGGGATGGCCCCGCCAACGCCAGAGCGCCCCCCATCATGCCCAGACCTTGCAACAACCGCCTGCGCGATGGCGAAGCGGCCTGTTCATCCTGAGGAAACGGCCCGTTATGCGGGCCGGTCTTATGGTTCATCATTTTCGCCTTAATCCAGACCCAGTACGCCACGCAACTGTGACAGGTCTTCTGCCAGCGTAGTGATCGGCCCTTTCATCGCATTACGATCCGCGGTGGTCAGTTTCTCGTAAGACTCATAACCCTCTGCGGTCTTATATTTAGCCAAAATGGTGTCGACGGTTTTAAAGTTGGCGTCAATCTTCGCCAGCAGTGGTTGATTGGCCTTTTCCAACAGCGGACGCAACAGGTTCACAATCTTCTGGGCGCCATCAACGTTGGCCTGGAAATCCCACAGGTCGGTCCGGCTGTAGCGGTCTTCTTCACCACTGATCTTGCTGGCCGCCACTTCTTCAATCAGGCCAGCAGCACCCCCCACCACTTTGCTTGGCGGGAAAGTCAATTCACCGATACGTTTTTGCAACTCCAGCGTGTCTTTGTACAGACCGTCGGCATACTCATTCATGCCCTTGGTGGTGTTGTCGGCGAACAGCGCTTTCTCCAGACGGTGGAAACCGGTGAATTTTGGATCTTCGGCTTTTTTCTCATAGTCGTCTTCACGGGCATCGATGCTGCCGTCCAGATCGGAGAACAGCTCGGCAATCGGTTCAATACGCTCATAGTGCTGACGGGTTGGCGCGTAAAGCTTGCGAGCCTGGGCCACATCACCGGATTTGATCGCATCGGTGAACAACTTGGTCTGCTTGACCAGCCCTTCAACTTCCTTGGTGACATAGACTTTATATTCGGCAATCGGCCCCACCAGGTCCATCACATTCGGTTTGCCATCAGCTACCGTACCCGCAGCCGTGACGACAAGCTTGCCTTTCGGGTTGCTCAACAGCCCACAGGTCATGTCATATTCGCCCGGCTCGAGGTTTGCCGTCATTTTCTGGGTGAAACCTGGCGCGATATTTTCACGCTCTTCCACCACCATCACGCCTTTGAGGATTTCCCACTCCAGGTTTTTTTGGCTGGTGTTATGCACCACAAACTGGGTTTTACCGGCGGGCAGGGTCAACTGCATCGGCTCACACTGTTTGTCGTTAACGGTCACCAAAACCCGAGGGATATCCGCCGCCAGCGCGTTGAGGCTCAGCGCGAAAGCAGGAACGGCCAGTAATGCGGCATGCAGTGCCTTGCGGCGAAATAACGGAGTAGACATACGGAGTTCCCTATTAAATTAGTGATGTGTCTTGCTTTGCGCCGGGATCGTTGAGGATTCGGAACGCTGCGGCAGGAAAAAGAAAATCAGAGCAGGGATCAGATACAGGAAATAGACCGCCACTTCGCTGACCGATGGCGCTTCCTGGTAGCCAAACATTCCCTCTAACAGGGTGCCCAGCAGTGAATGCGTGGATAGCTGGTTGCTGAGGTCGAACGCGATATCCTGGAAGTGGTTCCATAATCCAGCCTCGTGGAAGGCACGGATCGCCCCGGCGGCCAAGCCCGCAGCCACGAACAGAATAAACAGGCTGGTCCATTTGAAGAACTTGGCCAGATGCAGTTTGATACCGCCCCAATAGATCAGCATGCCCACCACGATGGCGCACGCCAGGCCAAGCATGGCACCGATTGGTGCGGCAATGCCCACATCCTGCTGAAACGCTGCCAACAGGAAAAACACCGACTCCAGCCCTTCACGGGCAACGGCAAAAAACACCATCGCCACCAATGCCCACCCTTGCCTTTTGCTCGAGTTGAGGGCGTTATCGATCGCCCCTTCAAGATGTACCTTCACCGAGCGGGAAACCTTGCGCATCCAAAACACCATATAGGTCAGGATGCACACCGCCACCACCGCAACCAGCCCTTCGAACAGCTCTTGCTGTTTTTGCGGAAACTCGCCGGTGGTTTCATTAATGAAGATACCTAACGCCAGGCACAGAGCAACGGCGACGATCACCCCAATCCATACCACACCAAGCCATTGACCGCGTTGAGTCCGCTTCAGATAGCTGGCGATCAAACTGACGATCAGCGCAGCCTCCAGCCCCTCACGGAACATGATAAGGAAAGGAACAAACATAGAATATTAACCCCTGAAAAGGCACTTGTAGTCAGCCGCTGGCACTGGGTTGACCGAGACCGCGACTATGTAAAGAAAAGTAAACCATAACGATAGTGATTATCATTCTACTGAAAAGAAAAACAAGAGGCGGAAATGTGATTTTTATTAATCAAATGTCGCTAGTTGTTACAGCTTGATGAGACGAGTGATGGGGAAAGCGGATCTCTCCCCGATTGCCGGGGAGAGATTAAGGCGGATTTAGACCGTTTTGAACTCGGCCTCTGCCAGATCAAAACGTTTAGTGATAGTTGCCGAAGGCTGGCGACCCATCAGGCTAACCACCACGATGGCGATACAGCCAAACACAAAGCCAGGAATGATTTCATACAAATCCAACCAGGCGTAATGCTTCCAGACGATCACGGTGATAGCCCCCACCAGCATACCGGCCAGCGCGCCGTTACGGGTCATACGCGACCACATCACCGAGATCAACACCACTGGGCCAAATGCGGCACCAAAACCGGCCCAGGCATAGCTTACCAGACCCAACACGCGGTTCTCTGGGTTAGCCGCCAGAGCAATCGCCACCAGCGCCACCACCAGCACCATCGCACGCCCTACCCACACCAGCTCACGCTGGCTGGCCCCTTTGCGCAGGAAAGCTTTGTACAGGTCTTCGGTGATCGCACTCGAACAAACCAACAGCTGACAGCTCAGGGTACTCATCACCGCCGCCAAAATGGCCGACAGCAAGATCCCGGCAATCCATGGGTTAAACAGCAACATGGCCAGTTCGATAAAGACCCGCTCGCCGTTTTGCGTCACATTGCCCGCTTGATCCGGGTTATTGGCAAAGTAAGCGATGCCGAAGAAGCCAACCGCAATGGTCCCCGCCAGACAGAGGATCATCCAGGTCATACTGATGCGGCGAGCGCTACGGATGGTGCGGTGGGAGTCCGCCGCCATAAAGCGCGCCAGAATATGCGGCTGGCCAAAGTAGCCCAGGCCCCAGCCCAGCAACGACAGGATCGCCACCAGATTCAGCCCTTTCATCATATCCAGATTGGCCGGGTTTTTAGCCGCGATCACCAGCATCGAACTGTCGATGCCACCCACGGCGAAAATGACGATCACCGGCGTGAGGATCAGCGCAAAAATCATCAGGCTGGCCTGCACGGTATCGGTCCAACTGACCGCCAGGAACCCGCCAATAAAGGTATACAAGATGGTGGCGGCTGCTCCGGCCCACAGCGCGGTGGCGTAGGTCATACCGAAAGTGCTTTCAAACAGGCGCGCACCGGCCACAATGCCGGAAGCACAATAGATGGTGAAGAACACCAGGATCACGATGGCGGAAATCACCCGCAGCAGTTTGCTGTTATCCTCAAAACGGCTGGTGAAATAATCCGGCAGCGTCAAGGCGTTGTTGTTGGCTTCGGTATGGACGCGCAACCGTCCAGCCACCAGCTTCCAGTTCAAGTAGGCTCCGATGGTCAACCCGATGGCGATCCAGCTCTCCGAAATGCCGGAAAGGAAAATCGCACCCGGTAACCCCATCAGCAGCCAGCCGCTCATATCGGATGCCCCGGCGGAGAGCGCGGTCACCACACTACCCAGGCTGCGGCCACCCAGAATGTAGTCGTCAAAGTTATTGGTCGCCCGATAGGCCAGCAGGCCTATTACCACCATCCCAAGAATGTAGACCACGAAGGTCACCAGCATAGGTGTGTTCATTATCTTAAACTCTCCATTTCTTATTCCCTTCCCCCTTTCAAGCCGCCGCATATTAGCAGCCTATTGAAAGTTATCGGGTATTTTTATGTCAGTAATTTCACCCGCCAAGCGCCGGAACGGGGCGCACTGCGATGAAGGCGGACGAACAGCGTTTATACCCATCATGGTCTGAACGCTGGCTATCCTAGTTGAGGCAGTCAACAACCAACAAGACATTTAACAAAAAAGTCACACGAAACTCACGCCAGGTCACATTTATTCGCCGTCAAGGTTGCACTCGCCATAGTCGAAATGAGTTGCACCTCTTACTTAACCCTGATTAACACAGGGAAATAACCTGGTCTCACTTAAAAAGCCCACTTACCATCCCGTCATCCGTAACGCTCAAGTTGTTAAAAAATCGATGGGAGTCACACTTCGCCACGGAGCACATTTAACAAGGTTGCACAAAGTTGCAACATGCAGGATATTGTCGGCATCAGAAACCTCATTACTCTACGGAGCGCCCCTAATCTCGCTGGTTGGGAGGGGTTCCAAACACAGGAGCTGGATTGGCATGGGCACTACCACAATGGGCGTGAAGCTCGATGAAGCAACCCGCGATCGCATCAAGAGTGCGGCACAACGGATTGACCGCACGCCACACTGGTTAATCAAGCAGGCTATTTTCAATTATCTTGAACGTCTGGAAAGTGGTTCCGATCTGCCAGAAATTCCGACGCTGACCGCAACCAGCCAGGCAGAAGCGGATGATGTCACGCCGCAGGTGCCCGAAGAGTCCCATCAGCCTTTCCTTGAGTTTGCCGAACAGATCCTGCCGCAGTCCGTCACTCGTGCGGCTATCACCGCCGCCTACCGCCGCCCGGAAACTGAAGCGGTGCCAATGCTGCTCGAACAGGCTCGTTTACCTGCCGATCTGGCACAGGCCACCCATAAACTGGCCTATGGCATTGCCGAAAAGCTGCGTAACCAGAAGAGTGCCAACGGCCGCGCCGGTATGGTGCAAGGATTGCTGCAGGAGTTCTCACTCTCTTCTCAGGAAGGGGTGGCTCTGATGTGCCTGGCCGAAGCGCTGCTGCGTATTCCAGACAAGCCAACGCGCGATGCGTTAATCCGCGACAAAATCAGCAACGGTAACTGGCACTCCCACCTTGGCCGCAGCCCTTCGCTATTCGTCAATGCCGCGACCTGGGGCCTGCTGTTTACCGGCAAGCTGGTGTCTACCCATAATGAAGCCAATCTCTCCAGCGCACTGAACCGCATCATCGGTAAGCGCGGCGAGCCGTTGATCCGTAAAGGAGTCGACATGGCGATGCGCCTGATGGGCGAACAGTTTGTGACCGGTGAAACCATCGCCGAAGCACTGGCCAACGCGCGTAAGTTGGAAGACAAAGGCTTCCGTTACTCTTACGACATGCTGGGTGAAGCCGCACTGACCGAAGCCGATGCGCAGGCCTATCTGGTTTCCTATCAGCAAGCAATCCACGCTATCGGCAAAGCCTCCAATGGCCGTGGCATCTATGAAGGCCCGGGCATCTCGATCAAACTCTCGGCGCTACACCCACGATACAGCCGTGCCCAGTACGATCGCGTGATGGAAGAGCTGTATCCACGCTTGCTGTCGCTGACGTTACAGGCGCGCCAATACGATATCGGCATCAATATCGACGCCGAAGAGGCCGATCGCCTGGAAATCTCCCTCGATCTGCTGGAAAAGCTGTGCTTTGAGCCGCAGTTGGCCGGCTGGAACGGCATTGGCTTTGTTATTCAGGCTTACCAGAAGCGCTGTCCGTTTGCCATTGATGCGGTGATCGACATGGCCAGCCGCAGCCGTCGTCGCCTGATGATCCGCCTGGTTAAAGGCGCTTACTGGGACAGCGAAATCAAACGCGCTCAGATGGATGGGCTGGAAGGCTACCCGGTGTATACCCGCAAAGTGTATACCGACGTTTCCTATCTGGCCTGCGCTCGCAAGCTGCTGGCGGTACCGAACCTGATTTATCCGCAGTTTGCTACCCACAACGCCCACACCCTGAGCGCCATCTATCATCTGGCAGGCAATAACTACTATCCGGGCCAGTACGAATTCCAGTGTCTGCATGGCATGGGAGAACCGCTGTACGAACAGGTGGTAGGCAAAGTGGCCGACGGCAAGTTGAACCGCCCTTGCCGTATTTATGCGCCAGTCGGCACACACGAAACGCTGCTGGCCTATCTGGTACGCCGTCTGTTGGAAAACGGGGCCAATACCTCATTCGTTAACCGTATTGCCGATGCCACCCTGCCACTCGACGAACTGGTAGCCGATCCGGTCAGCGCGGTCGAGGCCATGGCGGCTAGCGAAGGCCGCATAGGTTTACCGCATCCGCGCATTCCGTTGCCGCGTGAGCTATATGGTGAAAAACGCGTTAACTCCAGCGGCCTGGATCTTGCCAACGAACAGCGGCTGGCTTCGCTGTCCAGCGCCCTGCTCACCAGCGCAAGCCAGCAATGGCGTGCCGAGCCGATTATTGATGCTCCGTTGGATCAAGGAGTTGAACAACCGGTGATCAACCCTGCCGAACCGGGTGATATCGTCGGTTATGTCCGTGAGGCCACCGAAGGTGAGGTCAGCCGGGCATTAGACTCCGCAGCCGCAGCCGGGCCGATCTGGTTTGCCACCCCACCTTCCGAACGTGCTGCCATCTTGGAACGCGCGGCAGAGCTGATGGAAAGCCAACTGCAAAGCCTGCTGGGGATCCTGGTGCGTGAGGCGGGTAAAACCTTCAATAACGCCATCTCAGAAGTCCGTGAAGCGGTTGATTTTCTGCATTACTACGCTGGCCAAGTGCGTGACGACTTCGCCAACGACAGCCATCGCCCGTTAGGCCCGGTAGTCTGTATCAGCCCGTGGAACTTCCCGCTGGCCATCTTCACTGGTCAGGTTGCCGCCGCCCTTGCCGCCGGTAACAGCGTGCTGGCAAAACCGGCAGAACAGACGCCGTTGGTCGCCGCCCAGGCGGTACGCATCCTGCTAGAGGCTGGTATTCCTCAGGGTGTTCTGCAACTGTTGCCTGGCCAGGGTGAAACCGTCGGTTCCCTATTGGTCAATGATTCCCGTGTACGCGGCGTGATGTTCACCGGCTCTACCGACGTTGCGGGCATTCTGCAACGCAACATCGCAGGCCGCCTTGATCCTCAAGGCCGCCCGACCCCGTTGATTGCCGAAACCGGCGGTTTGAATGCGATGATCGTCGACTCTTCCGCCCTGACCGAACAGGTGGTGACCGACGTCGTAGCCTCCGCCTTCGACAGTGCCGGACAGCGTTGCTCTGCCCTGCGCATCCTGTGTGTGCAAGAAGACGTGGCAGAACACACCCTGAAAATGCTGCGCGGGGCGATGGCCGAATGCCGGATGGGCAACCCGGAACGCCTGTCTACCGACATTGGCCCGGTGATCGACGCCGAAGCCAAAACCGGTATTGAACGCCATATCCAGGCCATGCGTGCCAAAGGCCGCAAGGTGTATCAGGCGGCAAAAAGCCTGGGAGATGATGAGAAAGAGTGGGCTCGCGGCACCTTTGTGAAACCAACGCTGATCGAACTGGAAAGCTTTGACGAGCTGCAAAAAGAGATCTTTGGCCCAGTGCTGCACGTAGTGCGCTTCCAGCGTGCCAACCTGGGCGCGTTGGTCGATCAGATCAATGCTTCAGGCTATGGTCTGACGCTGGGTATCCATACGCGTATCGATGAAACCATCGCCAGAGTCACCGATCATGCCAAGGTCGGTAACCTGTATGTTAACCGCAATATGGTGGGTGCGGTGGTAGGCGTGCAGCCGTTTGGCGGCGAGGGATTATCTGGCACCGGGCCGAAAGCCGGTGGTCCACTCTATCTGTACCGCCTGCTGGCCAGCCGTCCACAGGATGCCGTGCAGCGCACTCTGAATCGCCAGGATAACGAGCGTCCTCTGGAGGCTACCGTGCGCCCTACGCTGCTTGTGCCGCATCAGGCTCTGGAACAATGGGCCGTGGCAGAGAACCATCGCGAGTTGGCAGTTCTGGCGCAACAATACGCCGAACTGGGTCAGGGTGGCACCGTTCGCCCGCTGCCAGGCCCAACCGGGGAACGCAACACTTACGCCCTGCTGCCACGTGAACGCGTGCTGTGCCTGGCGGACAACAACGCCGATGCGCTGAACCAGTTGGCCGCCGTGCTGGCGGTTGGCAGCCAGGCGCTGTGGCCGGAAGCGGAATTGCAGCGCACGCTCTATCGCAGCTTGCCAGCCGCCGTACAGGCACGGATCGGTTTCACCAAGGATTGGGCGCAGGATAAAGTCGAGTTTGATGCGGCCATCTATCACGGCGACGCCGATCAGCTGCGCACCCTGTGTGAGCAGATTGCTCAACGCAGCGGTGCCATTGTCTCGGTGCAGGGCTTCGCCCGCGGTGAAACCAATATCCTGTTGGAGCGCCTGTTGATCGAACGCTCATTAAGCGTCAACACCGCTGCCGCCGGGGGTAACGCCAGCCTGATGACTATCGGTTAACAACAGCCGTATTTCTCCCCCCAAAAGGGCGCAGCATCATATGAACTGCGCCCTTTTTTCTGCCACGCTAAACACGCCCCATGCAACCCCACCATCTCCAATTCCAACCGAAGGGGACGCAGCATGTAGCACCCCCACGTTTTACACCGGTTGAAGTTTGTCAGCATCTACGTTGCGAGCCTCTTCGCAAACCTAGCATTAACAAGGGGTTTTTTATTGCCTGCATAAAAGTCAGCCGATACCGTATTCGTCTCCTTGCCAATAAATGTGTATGGTGTGTATTATGAGGAATGAACAGGTGAAAAGTTCAGAACTGATTAAACGACTCGAAAGCCATGGTTGGGTTTTACAACGGATCAAAGGCAGCCACCATCAATTCCCCCCCAACTCACCGTTGGTGATCACCGTGCCTCATCCCAATAAGGAGGTGAAATTGGGAACGCTGCGGCAAATCATGAAGGATGCAGGGTTGCTTAATTCCTAGACCATTTCGCAATGACGAGGTAACACTATGTTTTATCCCGCTTATATACATGCCGAGCCAGATGGCAGCGCCAGCGGCTTTTTTCCCGATGTGCCAGGCTGCTACTTTGCCGGAGACAGTCTCGATCAGACCTTCCAGGATGCCAAAAGCGCGCTAGATGCCCACTTTGAATTATTGAGCGAAGAGAATCAGGCCATTCCACGCCCACAAGCAGTGTCCTTCCATCTGGCTCAGGGCAACGACGCCCTTAATGGCGGCCAGTGGTTACTGGTGGATATCAATATGGACAAATTCGATGGCCGGGCAGAACGCATCAATATCACGTTGCCCCACAGGTTGCTCAACCGCATTGATTCGTTGGTGCAGCAGCACCCGGGTTATGGCAGCCGCAGTGCATTTCTCGCCGCCGCAGCGCGTAATGAGTTGTTAAAGGCAGGATAACGAGGTTAAGGGGGCATTGCCCCCTGACAAGATCACTGATTGAGAAACTTATCCAGAAACTGCTTGGTGCGCTGATGCTGCGGGTTGGCAAACAACGCCTTCGCGGGCCCCTGCTCGACAATGCGGCCATGATCCATAAAAATGGCGCGATCGGCCACGTCACGGGCAAAGCTCATTTCGTGGGTGACGATCACCATGGTGCGTTTCTCTTCTGCCAAGGCGCGAATGGTATTGAGCACTTCGCCAACCAGTTCAGGATCCAGCGCAGAGGTCGGTTCATCAAACAAAATGACCTCGGGCTGCATCGCTAACGCCCTGGCAATGGCTACGCGCTGCTGCTGACCGCCGGACAAACGTTTAGGGTAAGCCTGTTCTTTACCGCTCAGCCCCACTTTTGCCAGCAGGACACGCGCCAGCTTTTCAGCGCTGGCCTTGGCCTCTCCTTTAACGATCACCGGTCCTTCGATGATGTTTTCCAGCACCGAACGGTGGGGAAACAGGTTGAAGCTCTGAAACACAAAGCCCACCTGCTGGCGCAGGGCCCGTACCTGATTTTTTTGTTTGCTCAGCGGGCGAGCGCTGTCGATCAAGATGTCACCGACACGGATAGTGCCAGAATCCGGCACTTCCAGCAGGTTGATGCTGCGTAGCAAAGTCGTCTTACCGGAACCACTAGGCCCGATAATCGCCACCACTTCACCCGCGTTCACCTCAAGATCGATCCCGTGCAATACGGTCTGCCCTTTGAACTTTTTAACCAACTGTCTGACTTCGATGGCGCTCATCGGCTACTCCTGATCCTGACGGTTAACGTGCGCTTCCAGACGGTTCTGCAACGCGGAAAGCAAGGTGGCCATCACCCAGTAGATCAGCGATGCCGCCAGATACATGGCGAACACTTCCAGCGTACGTGAGGTGATCAGTTGCGCCTGACGGAACAGCTCCGGCACCTGAATGGTCGCCGCCAGCGAGGTATCCTTGACCAAACCGATAAAGCTGTTGCCCAACGGAGGCAGCGCGGTACGAGCCGCCTGCGGCAGGATCACCCGGCGCAGGGTCTGCCAGGGCGTCATGCCGATACTGGCCGCCGCTTCCCACTGCCCTTTGTCGATCGAGGAAATCGCCGCACGCAGCGTTTCCGATGTATAGGCGGCGGTGTTTAACGAAAGGCCGATTAATGCCGCCGGGAACGGATCCAGCTCAATGCCAAACTGCGGCAAGCCGTAATAGATCATAAACAGCTGGGCGATCAGCGGCGTACCGCGAAACAGGGAAACGTAGATGCGTGACAGCCAGGAGATCGGCCATAACGGCGAAAGGCGCATCAGCGCCAGCAAAAAACCGAGGATCAAACCGAGCGCCATACCACCCAGACTGAGCTGGAGGGTCAACAGCGCACCCCGTAATAAAAATGGCGCTGAATCCAGCGCCAGTTGAATACTCTCTTGCATTATTTAGTTACGTCCGCGCCAAACCATTTTTCAGAGATCTTCGCCAACGTCCCGTCTTTCTGCATTTCGGCAATCGCCTGATTGATAGCGGCCAGCAGTTCCGGATTGTTTTTACGTACCGCTACGCCAGCTTCCTGGCGAGAGAATGCCGGGCCAGCGACGGCCAGCGTATCACCGGTTTTCTTCACCAGATCCAACGCCGCCAGACGGTCGACCAAAATGGCATCAATGCGGCCTACGCGCAGATCCTGATATTTGGTTGGGTCATCGTCGTAGGTACGCACATCAACACCCTGTACGTTGTCACGCAGCCACTGTTCGTAGTTGGTGCCCAGGCCCACGCCGACCTTTTTACCCTTCAGGTCATCGGCCTTGGTAATAATGCCTTCATTGCCTTTCTTCACCAGCGCCTGGATACCGGAAACGGTGTATGGGGTAGAGAAATCGTACTTTTTCTTACGCTCATCGGAGATGGTAACCTGATTGATCACCACGTCGATACGCTTGGACTCCAACGAGGCTAACATGCCATCCCATTTGGTTGGATTGAGCTTGGCCTTCACCCCCAGATGTTCCGCCAGTGCATTAGCGAAATCCACCTCGAAGCCGGTCAGTTTGCCGTCCTCGCCCTGGAAGCTGAACGGCGGATAGGTGCCTTCCAGCCCAACGATCAGCGTGCCGCGCTGCTTGACCTGATCGAGCAGGTTATCGGCCGCGTAGGTTTTCACGTTCAAGCCGGTGGTCAGCGCCACGGCCATCACCCCCAGCAGCAGTTGACGACGAAATTTTGAAAAGACCATAGACACCCCATCTGTTGTTTATCTTTTTGATTTCATGACTTTAACAGTCATAAGCACTTCATAAAGGAATATAACCTAATAACTATAGTTCTAAATGGAATAACAACTGTGCTCGGCATCAGACCTGCGGGTGATAGGCGAACAGCGCAGGAGCTCCACCAGTGTGCACAAACAGGATCGGACCTTCATCGCGAAAACGTTTCTGACTGATACCATCAATCAACCCCGCCATCGCCTTACCAGTATAGACCGGGTCCAGCAGCACACCTTCCTGCTGCGCCAGCAGCTTCACCGCCGCCATACCTTCGTCATTCGGCATACCGTACTGCGGGGCAAAATAGTCATCCCACAGGGTAATGGGGGCCAACTCGTCAATATCCAGCGAACAGGCGACCGCCTTTTGCAACTGTTCAACCTTCGGTAGCTGATCGATCACCTTGCGGGAAACGGTCACGCCAATCAGTTCGCTCTCCGGCAGCAGTTGCTGTAGCCCCACCGCCAGACCGGCGTGAGTCCCGGCACTGCCGGATGCCACCACGATCGAACTGAAGGTAACGCCATGGCTTTGCGCGGCAATTTCCAGCGCACACTGCACATAGCCCAATGAGCCGAGCGCGTTGGAACCACCTACGGGGATGACATAAGGACGGAAACCTTGGGCTTCCAAACGTGTGGCCAGATCGGCAAGTTGCATCTGCGGATCGTGCAAGGCATCGCACATCACCACTTCAACATTGAACAGATCGAGCAGCAGGCGATTACCGTTACTGAGGTAGTTTTCCGCTTTGGTATCGATGGGGTTTTCCAACAGCGCAACGCATTGCAGGCCGAGCTTGGCCGCCACGGCGGCGGTCTGGCGAACGTGGTTGGATTGAATGGCACCGGCGGTAACCAGGGTGTCGGCCCCTTGGCGTACCGCGTCGGCGGCTAAAAACTCGAGCTTTCTCAGCTTGTTGCCACCCATTGCCATCGGCGTGACATCGTCACGTTTGATGTAAATGTCGCGGCCAAGGTAGTCTGAAAGGCGGGATAACTTTTCGAGCGGCGTGGCAGAGCCAACCAAATCCAGGCGCGGGAATTGCGCCAGTTGCTGTTGCAGATCCACAACTTCCCCCAGGGAATAAAATAACGGTGTTTGAGTGATAGATTTATCAGATGTGCTCTGAATAATCACTCTTTATTCGTGGGGGTGGGTGCAAGGTAACCCGGCCAACCGACCGGGTCAGATCACTCAGTAGCTTTTTTGCCAGGCCAGGTACTGGTCGTATTTACGCAGCGCAATGCGGTAGTTATCGCTCACCGCCGGTGGCAGATCGTCAATAATACGCTGATGGTTGAACGCACTGGCAAACTGATCGGCAGGGTAGTTGTGTGCCACCAGCATTTCATCCAGGCGCCGCAGGCGCACGACATATTCACGGATGGTGCTGTGGTTCATCTCGGTTTGTTCAAACAGATACTGTTTAAACGCCATGATGTCGAAGTAGCTGGGGTGACTATTACAGGAGATTTCACTACAAAAACGGCATAGCGCGGTCAACTCGCTTTGCACGTTTTGCCAGACCAGATCGTCAATCGGCTGATCCATCCGGGCGATGGCTTCCTTATTGATGATCTTGCCACGGAACACCAGCGCCATGCGGTCAAGCACCTTCTCGCACTGGGAGCAATGGGTTTGGCTGTGTTTATAATCTTTCAGGTAGCGGCTGAGTGGCCGTTTCTTCAACTGTTTTCCTGGCATCATTTGCAGTCCATTTATTGCGGCAGTAATCAGGTTGGTTAGGGAGGCAGGCTTTGGGGTTCAGGAGTCCTGGGCCAGACGTGCCCGCAGGCGTTTAATCGCCTGGCTGTGCAACTGGCTGACTCGCGACTCACCCACATCAAGCACTGCGCCAATTTCCTTCAGATTCAACTCCTCCTGGTAATACAACGTCAGTACCAGTTTTTCGCGTTCCGGCAGCGCCTCGATGGCGTCGATCACCCGCTGGCGCAGATTGCCTTCCAACAGTTGATGCAGCGGATTGGCAGCCTCATGACCTTCCAGCACCGGTTCGGCACTGTCGCCATGCTCTTCCTGCCATTCGTCGTAGGAAAATAGCTGACTATTATTGGTGTCCAACAGGATCTGGCGATACTCGTCCAGCGAGACATCCAGCCCCTGTGCCACCTCCACTTCGCTGGCCGGGCGGCCAAGCCGCTGTTCCAACTGCTGCATCATGCGCGCCACTTCCCGAGCATTGCGGCGTACGCTGCGCGGCACCCAGTCGCGGCTACGCAACTCGTCGAGCATTGCACCGCGAATACGCTGCACGGCATAGGTCGTGAAGGCCGTTCCTTGTAGGGCATCGTAACGCTCAACGGCGTTCAACAGCCCTATTCCCCCTGCTTGCAGCAGATCGTCCAGTTCCACGCTGGCGGGCAGCCGAACCTGCAGGCGTAACGCCTCGTGGCGCACTAGCGGAACGTAGCGCAGCCAGAGAGAATTTTTGTCCATGACGCCTTCGGCGGTATACAGATCGCTCACTATGTCTAACCTGCGGATAACGGAGTCATGACTATTATCCGTAGCAGGCGCAATACCAATCGTCTGAACAGCCGTACAAAACGGGCTTTATTTGTGCCATGTAAAAACCCAGACGGCAGCAGAAGACAAAAAACCCTGCCGAAGCAGGGTTTGGATGACAAGGCTAATCGGAGAGAGTCGATTAACGCAGCAGGGTCAGTACGTTCTGGGTAGACTGGTTAGCCTGGGCCAGAACAGAGGTGCCAGCCTGTTGCAGGATGTTGGCACGGCTCATGTTGGACACTTCGGTCGCGTAGTCAGCATCCTGAATACGAGACTGGGAAGCAGACAGGTTGTTAACGGTGCTGTTCAGGTTGTTGATTACAGAATCGAAACGGTTCTGTACCGCACCCAGAGAAGAACGCAGGCCGTCAACTTGTGACAGAGCTTTGTCCAGAGTTGCCAGTGGGTCGACAGTTTTTGGATCGGTAGACTGTTGCGCGCCTTTGGTTACTTTGCCAGATGCATCTACAGTAGCTGCATAGTAAGCGTCGTTACCGTTGTCATCCTTACCTTTGATCATATAACCCGCTTTACCAGCCGGATCGGTATAGGAATGCAGTTCATCGCTGCCAGTTAAACCACTAACGGTGGTGGTACCAACTTTAACTTGAGCCTGTTCCTTGATCCCAGCGGTAGACTTAGCTGTCGCAGTGGTAGAATCCCAGGTCACTTTACCGTCAGCGGCAACAGCGGCATCGTAAATAGAGCCATCGGTAGCTTTTACAAAGAAATCGGTGCCATTCGTAGTGTAAAGCTTGCTATCGCTGGTTTTTGGCGTGCCATTCGCATCAGCCTGAATAGCCGGTGGCCCCATTTTATCAACAGCAGTCAATGCTGTTCCGCCCACTTTGGCAGTATCGATTGGGTTTGCTACGCTGAATTTATCCAAGCCCAGAGTTTTAGCATTGATATCTTTCAGATCGATATCGATGGTTTCACCATCGTTGGCACCAACCTGAATGGTCAGTTTCTGATCGCTGCTCAACACTTTCACGCCGTTGAAGTCGGTTTGCTCTGAAATACGGTTGATTTCGTTCAGACGCTGAGAGATTTCATCCTGGATTGACTGCAGGTCGCTGGATGAGTTAGAACCGTTCTGAGACTGCACGGTCAGACGACGGATGTTCTGCAGGTTGTCGTTGACTTCGTTCAGTGCGCCTTCAGTGGTCTGCGCCAGAGAGATACCGTCGTTAGCGTTACGGGAAGCCTGAGTCAGGCCCTTGATGTTAGCGGTGAAACGGTTAGAGATCGCCTGACCCGCAGCATCATCCTTCGCGCTGTTGATACGCAGACCGGAAGACAGACGCTCGATAGCGGTCCCCAGAGAAGACTGAGATTTGTTCAGGTTGTTCTGCGCCATCAACGACAGGCTGTTGGTATTAATTACTTGTGCCATAATTTGCTTTCCTTACGAATCAGTTGCGACGTTCGCATTCACAATTAAAGGGTTCGGACCTTGTTGGTCCACGGCGTCAACCACCGTCTCCTCAGGTATCGGCGCTCCCCCCACAACCTTTAGATTTTTTTTGCGTTTTTTTCACTTTTCGCCAATGGCGCGAATAACGCTGTTTTTCCCTCTTCTACTGCGCCATCGTTTTTTCTATTTATCCGTAAACTTTTTGAATACTGAGCCGATAACGCATAGAGCGTAAAAGTCATTGACCATAGGAGAATCACGAATGGCATCGATTAGTTCATTAGGCATCGGCTCAGGGCTGGACCTCAACGGCTTGCTGGACAAGCTGACCAAGGCGGAACAACAACGTCTGACACCTTATACTACTCAGCAAACCAGCTATAACGCCAAGCTGACCGCCTACGGCACGCTGAAAAGCTCACTGGAAAAATTCGATAACCTGAGCAAGGATTTGGCCAAGCCAGAATTCTTTAACAATACTACCGCCACCACTCACGATCAGTTTAACGTGACTACCACCGCCAAATCGGTCCCGGGTAACTATAGCGTCGAGGTGCTGCACCTGGCACAGCCGCAAACCTTGACGACAAAGGCCGATATTAAAGATCAAGCGGAAAAGCTGGGCACTAGCGGCGCCAGCGATCGTTCGATTTCGATCACCGCCGGCAACCCGCCCAAAGAGGTCAAAATCCCGCTAGGTGACGATCAAACCTCACTGCTGGAAATGCGTGATGCGATTAACGGCGCCAAAGCCGGGGTGAACGCCACCATCATGCGCGTGGGTGACAACGACTATCAGTTGGCCATCAGCTCCTCCACCACCGGCGAAAAAAATACGGTCAAGGTGCAGGTTAATAATGACGATAAACTGGGGGCGATCTTAAATTATGATCCTACCAGCACCAGCAACGCGATGAAGGAAACGGTCAAAGGCCAAGATGCCGAGTTGACCATTAACGGCACCACCATCAAGCGCAGCACCAATTCGGTCGCCGACGCCCTGCAAGGGGTGACGCTGGATCTGAAAACCACCACCAAACCGGGCGAACCGCAGAACCTGGTGGTCACCGGTGATAAAAGCGGCACCTCGGACAAGGTCAAGGCTTGGGTTGATAGCTATAACTCGCTATTGGATACCTTCAATTCCCTGACCAAATACACCCCGGTGAAAAGTGGCGAAGAGCAGAGCGCCAAAAACGGAGCATTGCTGGGCGACAACACGCTGCGCGGCATCCAATCCTCCATTAAGAGCGCGCTGAGCGCCGCACAGGACAACCCGGAGCTGAAAGGCTTGGGTAACCTGGGTATTACCACCAATACCAAAACCGGCAAGCTGGAATTGGACAGCGAAAAGTTGAAAAAAGCGATCGATGAAAAACCCGATCAGGTAGCCAATTTCTTCGCGGGTGATGGCAAGGAGAGCGGTATGGCGACGGAAATCCACAATGAGATCCAAAACTATATCAAGGCCGGTGGCGTGATTGAGAACTCGACCAAGAGTATCAATACCAACCTCGACCGTTTGAATACTCAAATCACCCGCGTGACCGAAAGCATTCAAAGCTCCATCGATCGTTACAAACAGCAATTTGTTCAGTTGGATACCATGATGTCGAAACTGAATGGTACCAGTAATTATTTAACCCAACAGTTCACGTCTAAATAGGCGCGTTAACCAGGTAAAATAGCATGTACAACCGCAGCGGAACCCAGGCTTACGCCCAGGTTAGTGTAGAAAGTGGCGTGATGGGTGCCAGCCCGCACCAGCTCATCGTGATGCTATTCGACGGGGCGCTTAGCGCCCTGCTTCGTGCACGCATCCTGATGAATCAGGGGAATATCGCCGGCAAGGGGCTGGCGATCTCAAAAGCGATTAATATCATTGATAACGGGCTAAAAAATGGCCTCAACCATGAACAGGGAGGGGAGATCGCCGATAATCTCGCAGCCTTATATGATTATATGAAACGCCGTCTGATGCAGGCCAACCTGCACAACGATGTCGCGGCCCTTGACGAAGTCAGCGGGCTGCTGGAGAACATTGCCGACGCCTGGCGCCAAATTGGCCCCAATTATCAACCCGTTCAGGACGGCGTATAATGGAACACCACCAACAACTGCTATCGGCCTATCAACAGATCCATACCCTGAGCGAGCAGATGATCACCCTGGCGCAGGCTGGCCAGTGGGATGCGCTGATTGAAATGGAGATCGTCTATGTACAGGCGGTAGAAAAAACCGCCCAACTGGCGGGTATCCCTGAGCCATCTTCGAGCTTGCAGGATATTTTACGCGGTAAATTGCAGCAAATCCTCAACAACGAAACCGAACTGAAGCGACTGATGCAGCTACGCATGGACGAATTAACGGTGTTGATCGGGCAGTCTACCCGCCAGAGCGTGGTCAACAGCACCTACGGTCAATTCCATGACCGCGCTTTGCTGCTTGGTGAGCCGCAACCAAGATAAATCTTATGTTTTACCGTCTATCCTAAGTAATTAATAGGATAAAACACTATTATTATCCCGTTGCACCATAATATAAACGCATGAGATTTGAATAATTCGTATGGCAGGTAATGCATGAAAATGCAAACCGCTGGCACTATTGCCGATTTAATGGATAACACTTATCCCGACACGGACGTTTTCTGTTCAACAGGAAACTGATTCTTGACAAGTAAATTACCGAGTTGTGATCGGCAACAGGCGAAAAAATGTTGCTCCATCCCCCAGCAAAGCGTAAAGATATTCGTAGATAATAACGATGAAATGAATATTGATGGAACGCTTAATTAATTTTTGTCCTGGGATCGGTGCCTCAGCACACATCATTCAGCATACTGAACTGCGACTTCCGTCGCTCTATTTTGAGCAGACGCATCTGTTTTTGATCCAACAAGGGCAAACACGTATACGGTGGCAGCAGCGGGAGGTGGTAGCTCGCGCTGGGGAGCTGTTGATCGTAGAAGGTGGGCTAACCGCCGATGTGATTAATAGCCTTTCAGACAGTGGAATATTCAGTTGCCAACTGCTGATTTGCGATCCCTTGCTGTTTGATACGCTAGCCAATGCGCCTATCGCGCCGCCGCCTATCCCTTTCACCGGCGTCACTACGCTGACGAAGCTGCCCTGCCCGTTTTTGCACAGTTTTGAAACCGCTGCACTGGCACTGACGCTGCACGATCGTTTTCCCCAGATGATTATCCACCATAAAATGTGCGAAATCCTACTGTGGCTGGCACACCTGGGGATTCGCTTTATTCACCAGGAAGCCAATAATCTGACCCAGCAGGTGCGCCGCTTGCTGGCAAGCGATCCGCAACGGATTTGGACCGCCGCCGAAGTGGCTGAAAATCTGATGATGAGCGAGGTGGTGCTGCGGCGTAAACTGTCGGCGGAGAATAGCGCCTTGCGCAGCCTGATGATCGACGTACGTATGAGCCGCGCGCTGCTCTTATTGCAGGCCACAGACTGGCCGATTTCCGCCATTGCACAATATGTGAGCTACGAGAGTTCTTCCCGGTTTGCCGAACGCTTTCGTAAACGATTCGGCTTCGCGCCTACCGCCATCCGTGGACACCAGCGAATTATGCAGCCCACCGCCGTGCAGCCCCCGGCATATCCATGGCTAAATACGGTAGAGGAATAAGTGCTGATTTTAACAACGGCAGGCTGAGGATGTGACTAAGGCCACCCTGAGTGGCCCGTACATCAGTTGAGTTTAACTAACGCATAGGTCAATACGGCCAACACAATTAACATGACAATACTGAAAAAACGCCATCTTACTTCACTTTTAGTGCTCATCACCTTTCCCGAATAAATACTATTAGCGCGATTATTTCCATAGAGAAAATAACATCCTTGCCAAAGCCGTGTATCGTTTGTCTTATCCACAACGGCATCAGCCTACTCCAAAGCACGATCGAAAAAATAACAACTACCGCACAATAGGAATTAGGTCTTTCAATAAAACAGAGGTATTTCTTTAAGTTACACAGTTCGCGGTTCTGTGCCAGTGCTTGAATGAGACTCAATCGCCTCACCGTCAGCCAATACTTTTTACGTGGGCTACGAGTGACAGAGAACGACTCCACTTAAAAATATAAGATAGCTCCTGGGGGCCATAAGGATATATCTAATTTGCACACCGGTTAATTGACATTCAGGACAATAACTACAAATATTAGCTTAATTAACCAATTCAAGGAGGATAAGATAATGGAGTATTTGGTAGCATCGCTGACTGTTTTATGCCTTTTTTCCTTTAAGAAACACGCCAAAGTTATTGATAGTAAAAAGATTGGCGTCGCCCATAAAAAACACCGCCGACGCTCAAGACACCGGCTCGCCATGATTTATTGATTGGGCAAACGGGCCGAAAATCAGAGAAAATCACATTAGGGAGGCTTACGCCAATACCTGTCTCTTATACACATCTGACGCTGCCGACGATGCCAACTAAAAAAGGGGGTGGGGGGGGGGGGGGGGGGGGGGGGGGGGGGGGGGGGGGGGGG